>NZ_JBALOX010000070.1:0-30993 GCF_036965165.1 Bacillus sp. JJ1521
GACTAGGAGTTCACCCTTATAACAGGAAGAATCCCCTAGTCTTGTTTTGCCGTACTTTATTCAAAAATCACTTTAAGCGTTACTTCTAGTCTTTGTGATGGTACTGAGTTAGAAACATTTACTGGCAGTTTAAAAAATTCGCTATACAAAGTAGTTGTACCTGGTTTTTTATAGCTTTCAAAATTAAACGGTCTAATATCCCATTTTAAATCAACTTGATGTTCTTGACCGGCTGAATCAACAATTTTTGCTTGCTTTGGTAGTGCCGCATTAAATTCATTAAATGTGATATTCGATGGAACTTTTAAATCGTTCAAAGGTTTAATCTCGTTTAATATCAAATCTGATTTTAATACAATATCTACATATTCTTTTTTGTCTTTCGTAATTACCAATGGATTACTTGATGCATCGTAAATCTTTTCTTTGTATGATTCACCGAGCTTAATTTCCTTAACACTCATTCCTTTTGGCATATCGAAATCGATGGTGTACTCACCAACTGGAATGTCTTTCATATCAAATCTTTCCTTAATATTCCAAGGACTAGTTCCAACTGTATATTCTTTACCTGTCTTCTTGTTTTTTAGTTTAAAATTTGTAATTGTATCAAAGTCAATTTTATTAGTTGAGGACGTGGAATCCTTATATAAAAATATTTGTGCACTTCCAAAGTCCACAACAACAGGCTCTGGATCCACTTGGGTGGCCACTACCTCTAATTTGATGTTACCTGTTTTGCCTTGGAAGGCAATATCATTATCACTATGCTTCCAGTCTACGAAAACCTTAAATTTTTCTACATCGTTTCCAGGTTTAAACTTACTTTCGAAAGCCACATCTACCCATTTGCCATCAACCAATCTTTGTAATGTTAAAACGACTGGAGAGCTAGTCCCTGCTGGGAACAGATCCCCACTTGGTAAA
Organism: Bacillus sp. JJ1521; assembly: GCF_036965165.1. NCBI lineage: Bacteria > Bacillati > Bacillota > Bacilli > Caryophanales > Bacillaceae > Bacillus > Bacillus sp. JJ1521. The sequence goes on from NZ_JBALOX010000070.1 coordinate 928, forward strand.
AGTTTTACCTTATATTCAACTGGCAAATCTGTGTTATTTCTATTAATCTCAAAGTTGTAAACTTCCTTTGTTTCCATTCCTGGATATAGATCTTCTTTTAAGTCAAATTGTGCATCAGCAATTGTTTTCCCATTTGAACCTACGACATCAACATCAAATAGCGCAGCTTTTGCAACGTTGCCGTCACTTGTAAAGCTTTTCGAAAAATAAGCCACTGTTCCTATTAATGTTGCAACCGTTACAAGAACCAGCGCTGAGATTAAGATAAAAATTGTATTCCGTTTCAAAATAAACACCCCTACTTCATTTTTTTATGCTTCTACAAAACTACAGATTGCTGCAATTCTAGTATTCTATTTTTTATATAGCTTATTCACCTCCGTATCCTTTGATTTCTTTATTTTGAACCTTAAGGGGAATTGTTGAACTTCATGGTCTAGTATTAAAAGTTTCTTGCCCCTTAAAGTTAAAAACATAAATTGTTCCCAATAAAGAACATCCTAACAACACTTATTCGCACCCTTTTATAAAATGGTGTCAAACTTGTTTTTTAATAGAAATAACTCTCACACTTTTTAATAGGACAAATACCAGGATTACCCCACCAATTAAAAATAAGCCCAATTTACTCTTAAGCATATTCGCAATGTAGCCAACTTTAGGGATGTGGAATTTTAAGGTCCCTACTATTTGATTTGGTTCTACTAATTCCTGATCATTCACGTTGTTAGCGTCACCCTTTGTTTGAAAGGATATAGCTCCCACATTTGTGAACATATCAACTACTCTATGGGTTATAAAAGTTTGCTCTCCTTTTTGATATGTAATCACATCATTCACTTTTACTAGATTGGGATCTAATTCCTTTACAAAGATTACATCCCCCGGGCTGAGTAAAGGTTCCATACTTCCGGATAAAACCGTCAGCATTTTATAACCAAAGATGGAAGGTACTTGTCCCTGCTGATTTTTTGATAATAGTAATAAAACTATGATTGCAAGTGTGATCATTATAAAAACTACAAACACGATGTTACCTACCCAGGTACCTATCTTTTTTCTCATATTATTGAACACGCCCTTGAAAGACAGAATTACTGATATATAATTCTCAATAGAGAACATTACAACTAGATTATAACCATTTTTTTCTTATCAAACAAGGTTTTGTATTAATAGGTCGTTCTTTATTGTGGTGTACAAGACACTTAGTAGGGCAGTCTGTAACAAATAAAAAAGACCAGCAACCAAAAATTGATTGCTAGTCTCATAGTTTAGTTTTACTTGTTTCCTGTGTTTCCGTTATTGCCTTTGTTGCCGATTTTTACTTCGTTTGTTGTGACGTTACCAGCGTAGTCGACTGCTACGATTTTTACGGTTTGGTCTTTTGTGAGTTCATTTGCAAAGACGTGTTCTGTTTCGCCGTTTACGTATGGCACGTCAATTACGGATTGACCGTCGACCAACACTGTCCAGTATGCAATGCCGCTTGTTTTGTCTGAGACGTCAACTGATACGGTTTTGCCGTCTTTTTCTAAAGTTGTTTTAACTTTAGGTGTTGTGACGTCAAGTTTTACCGGAATAGTTAGTGTTTGTGCTTCTGCACCGTCATAGTCAAGTGTTGCTTTTGCCTGAAGGTAATATTGACCATCTGGTACAACCTTGCCATTTTTACCGGTACCGTCCCAAGTCCAGTCAGAGATCAGGTAATACATTTGTCCTTGTCCACCATCATAGTAGTTTTTGCGGACAAATTCTTCGGATGTAATTTCTTTTACAACCTTGCCATCCCCATTAAGGACAGATAGGTTGAATTCTTTTGCATTTCGAAGGAACGATAACAGATAGGTTGCGCTGTCGTTCGCTCCATCGCCGTTTGGTGAGATTGCAATTAGATTGGTATCGATTTGACCAGTTGCTTGGCTGACACCAAGGTATTTGTAGCTGCTGCCACTCACACGTGACATTACTCCGGTTGTTCCGTAGTAAGTCGCATCATCCCAAATTGGAGCATCAAATATTGGCGCTGCATTCCAGTCACCTTTAAACCCTACGTAAGGTACGACTAGATCTGGGTTTGTATCCGTTGGATCCGTTAATTTAACAAAGCCTTCTAACCAATAGCCATTTGTAAAAATGGAAGCTAAATCTGCGTCCCACTCGCTTACATCAACTGTCACTTCAAATGTCGTTTTACCATTTGCAGGTACTTCGATTGTATTAGTTGCTTGACCGTTAACAGTTGCGATAGCTCCCAGGTCCATAGAACCATAAAGGTTTGGAGCTGTTACCAAAATTCCTGCATTTACCGGCATATCCGTTTGAGCACTTGCATTTACTTCATATGTTGCAGCCTGATCAGTAAGATTTTCAGCTGTTAAAGAAAATTTGACAACATTGTCTTTCACTTCTTTAAGCGCAACCTTTGCTTCACCCGTATTGGAGTTAGTGACTGTAACAGGTGTTGTAAATGCTGCATGGAGCTGCATTAGACCTGAACCTTGACGTCGTGGAGATACTGGTGCTTCTCCTAAATCCACTGGTTTCGCTGTGTTCATCATTAATTTTTTCGCAAGCTTAGAACGATCCGCGCCTTCAAGACCAAATTCTTTATCGACACGCTCTAATACTAATGCAGATCCACCTGAAACGTGTGGAGCCGCCATTGATGTACCGCTTTTAATCCCATATTTATCATCATTGATTGTTGAGTAAATTTGTCCTCCTGGAGCCGTGATTTCTGGTTTAAAATCAAGGTTTGGTGTAATTCCCCAAGATGTGAAGTCACTCATTTTTCCAGTATTTGTGTTTGGAATGGACAGTTGATTACCGTCAAATGATACGGTAACTGTTTGACCAGCTTTAAGAGCAGCTGCAGCGCGATCACCATCTGCTTTTAGCATAAATAATTGTGGAATTGTAATCGCTGCGTCAGATGCCATGCTTACTGTTCCATCTGTGTTGTTGTAGATGAATACACCTGCAGCACCTGCGGCTTGTGCATTTATTGCTTTATCAACAAAGCCGATTACACCACGTTGAACCAATGCATATTTACCGTCTAGATTTTTACCTGCAAATTCTTCAGGGGTTCCAAGGCCAGCGTCCACTAGTTCATAGCTTGTCCCAGCTGCTGGGTTCGCCTGACTTGCAGATAAGTACATCACTGGAGTTGGTTCCGCCTCACCCACTTTTAGGTTAACTGCGTCAACTGTCATGTTTGTGTTTTCAAATGACGCAACTTGAAGTGAATCATAGGATACACCAGGTGAACCTACTACACCATAGTCAGGGTTAGCCGCATATGGATATGGGAAACTTGAGCCACTACCTAAATGGTTCGAGTTACCTGCGGAGATGGACATGACAACTCCATTATCAACTGCACGAGTAACTGCTTGTTGTTCAGGAGAGTTAGCATCAACAAATCCAGCTGTGGAGCCAAGGCTCATGTTAAGAACGTCTGCACCAAGCTTAATTGCATCGTCAATTGCTTTAATGTAAATATCACCATAAGTTGTTGCTACATTTTCACCAAATACACGTAACGCAAGTAATTGAGCTTCTGGAGCAACACCTTGGATGCCACCATTTTCTTCATCACCGTTTGCCGCAACTGTTCCAGCTACGTGCATTCCATGCATATTTGTATCCGCATTTAAATCTGTAATGTGATCGTTGTTATCCATGTAGTTCCAACCGTAAGGAACTTTTTCAGTCCAGAATTTTCCTGGAAGGCCAGACTCCGTAATTTCATTGTTCACGTCAGCCTCAGTTAAATCAGCTTTGGAACTGTCAGTTAAAACAAAGTCCTTATGAGTTGGGTCGATACCAGAGTCAATGATTCCGACAATCATCCCTTCTCCTTTGAACTCGAAGTCACGCCAAACTTGCTGTGCTTCAACTAGCTCTTTACTGTATTTCATGTCTGCTTCTTCTTCTGGAAGCTCATATTCAGTTGCTATGTAAACATTTTTTACTTCAGGGACTTCTTTGATTTTTGAGATATCCCCATATTTCACTTTTCCACTGAAGCCATTTACAATGGCATCGAATTCTTGCTCGTACTTGATGTTCACTTTTTTACCTTTGATTTTATCTTTCGCTGCTTTTTGTTTGTTTTTCGCAGCTTTTTCAAGTTGCTTTCTTTCTCCCTTTGAAAGCTTATCGTACTTTTTACCCTTTTTCGTTGCTACCTCAACCGGTGCATCGCCGTCCATTTCGACAACAACACGCACCTCTTGGTCAGGGTCAATATTCGGGACATCTGTCGCTTCACGATTCGTGATGTCGCTCGTCGGTTTCTGCGCATCTAGCTGCTTCGGTGTAATTCCGCCTGTAAAAGCAAAACCGCTGCCACTAAATGCTAGTAGTAAAACTAGTAATAATGCTGTAATTCTCTTAGCCATTTTCATCCTCCCTTTTACATAAAAGCCTATAAAACTACGAAAACCGGAAAAATAGTCCCCGTTCTCGAAAATTTCGCCCCTAAAACGTTACAAAATTTTCAGGATATTCATACTATACTAAATTACCATTTCTGGAACTAGCACTAAAAGTCATAGTAAAATATGGCTAAAAGCGGGTGTTTACAGTGTTGAAATTTGTCGTTTTGGGAGAATTGGAGGGGTAGTAGATGGGTCAAAGGTAGGAAACGAAGGCAGGATGAATGACCCTTTGATAGGGTAAAGGGATGACGTCTTGTGGGTACAAGTAACGAGAACCATGGGGACGGTTCTACTGGTTCCTATCTTGGGATACGATAAAGGGGAATTGCATTTTAGCGCAGTGGAATTGCGTTTTATTTTGGCGAATTGCGCTTTAATTTGGATAATTACGTTTTAATTTGGATAATTACGTTTTAATTTGTAGAATTGCGCTTTAGCAATTTATTGGGCACCACGTGACTGTTCCCCTGACCCAGCTTGGGAATATGAAAATGGGGGATTGCGTAATTCGCGATGATATTTGCGTATTACTTCGGGTAATAGCGTTTTAAAACATTGGAATTGCGTCTTAATTTGTAGAATTGCGCATAAGAAATGTGGGCCAAGGGACATGTCCTCTTGACCTAGAGTATCCATGTCCCACCCGCTTTATCAGTCGGCCTTAAAAACATAAACGCATTCTCCATACGATTTGCCATTTCCATAAATCCCAAGTCATTCGGATGGATTCCATCGACTGTGCATTCATGCCATAATTCACCTAACAAAATAGATCCATCTATAAATGAAATATTCTTATCGCCTTGTTGCCTTAATTTTTCCACAGTTGATTTCGAGTATTCTCTACGCTCTTGATACTCATCGTACTCACCTATTGCTTTATCCTGTACAAACGGAATTCTTGACACTATGATTATGGGGACGTTCGGATGATATTCCCGATAGGTTTCAATAAAGGGAATTAATGTATCTTTGTATTCCTTGCATGTAACATTTGCCTCATAATCAAGAACAAAGCAGGCTGGCCGTTCGATTTCTCTGATGGTTAATGCAACCCCATGTTCACCTTTTCCACTTCCGGAGAATCCTAGATTAATAAATTCTAAATGAATTCTTCGGCTTAGGATATTCGTGTACGACATACCAGGTCTACTTGCACAGGCACCCTGCGTAATGGAAGTACCATAGAAAATTACTCGTTTATCTGAATAATACGGAGTAGGCGGTTCAATGATTGCACTTGAATTTGTTCCTATTAGTACCTCCTCTACCCCCTGATACAGAGGGAAATTCAACGTTACTTCCCTGGTCTGCTCCGTAATGTGTTGACTACTGCTTGTAAAATCCCAAATCGGTTTCTCATACGATTGATCAAGTAGTGATGGGATTGCAGTTGCATAAAACATTTGATGTCCAGGTTCCCCCACATATACATCAAATCCGCATTGACCTGAAGCGGTCATATGTCCCAAACTTGCAGCATCGGTTAGCTTTACTTGTATTTCAAGCTTAGTAGCATTTGTACGAAAACTAATTTGTCCACCAGAGGTATTATCCGCTAATTCATCCACTCGTAGTGGTACATTATAATCAGATTTAGCCGGAAGTCGCCGATACTGTTCTTCCTTGTCAAACCACGCAAATCCACTTATACGAAATGGTTTTTCATTTGGATTGTACCATCGCATCTCTTCGTGCACCTCTCATCCCTCTATCCACTGGTGGGTCATGGGACAGATCCCACCATTATTTTTCAAAGGACATTGAACCTGTCCCCGTGTCCACTACAAACTCCCCGCCGTTACAATTCGATTGTAGGTTTCTCCTCTTCCCAGTGTTACGTTTTCAGGGAATTGTTCTGGACCATCATAGCGTAGGCGTTCTTCTTCAAGTTCCTCCAGTTTAGAAACATGACCGTTCAGCCATTCACTGAGCCGGTATTCGGCTGTTTCTAGTCTTGTCAGTAGTCCACCGTATCGAATGTCTAACACTTCCCATCCGAAAGGTTTATTGACGGAGAACCATACATCTCGATGTGCCTTTCTTAATCTATCAATCTCTTCCTTAAGAAATTCTAGCTTTTCAAGACACGCTTTAACCCCTGCTTTATCCCCAGTATCATAGGCTGATTTTATGTCAATCCCTAGTTCTGACTTCATGGCCAATACCCTTGCTAGCTGCTCATAAAAGGAAAATAACATTTCCATACTTGGATTCCGTTCCTTAGTAGGCTGTAAGGCCGACACTAAGTTCTGGTAATGCTCAGCAATCGGAAGTCCTTTTATATTTTCATCAAATAGTCCTATTAATATATCTTGCCAAAGTAAAAACTTTGATGGGTTCGAGGAATATAAGTTATTCTCCATAACCCCTGGGATTTCATCAAATTCATTCAATAGTAGGAAATCATTTAGCTGATAACCTGTGCAGTGGTAGAAACGTCCTTCCAAATGCTCTCTACTCACTTCTTTATGGTAAGTATGTTCAGCAAACAATTGCAATCCAGGAAGCGCTGTTTGGATCGGGGTTTCAGCACCGTTATCACCCCACATCGTTGCAAAGACCTCTTTGATATCGGTTTTTCTGCAGGCATTTAACGCCGTCTCAGTATTTCGGAAAGCCCTCGCGTAATTTGGAGAAATCCCGTTCCACGTCCATAACCCGCCAGCAAAAATTGGGTCTGAAACAATCTGTTTATGAGTGTTCAGCATTCCCTCATAAAATCCTTCATCGGAATGATAGTAATCCCAATACACCATTTGTACGTTTGGAATGGATTGTTTAACTTGATCCAATATTGATGAATCAAAGTCGTAATAGTTTCCATTCTGGGAGGCCAAACGAAAATACATGTCACTCCAAATCATTGGTTGCAAACCATATTCCTCGGTGATTGATACCACTTTCCGAAGATGCTGATTCATAATTTGAAAACGATTATGATACCCGTTCTTTTCAATGTATTTTCCAAGCCCTAGCTGCAAAGCTTCATCCATGCCGATATGGATCCTTTTTGTACGATATGGTCTCATTGCGGCATCAACTAGCTTTTTTAAAAACTCATAGGTTTTCTGTTCTCCGACGAGCAAAATATCTTCTGTATCCTTTATTTCATTCGCATAGCCCCATTTTAATGCTTCCTTTAGGTGAGCCAAGGTTTGAATACATGGGATCATTTCAATTCCTAATTGGAAGGCATAATCATCACATTCTCGAATTTCATCCTCGGTGTATCTTCCACGCATATATCCAAAATAAGGAGCCTCTGGAACCACATAGGTATCCTCTGTATAGACCATTACCATATTTAAGCCCATCACGGCCATTTTACGTAAAAGCATTTTTATTCCATCAGCCGTCATTACCGCGTTTCTCGAAACATCAATCATCGCACCACTTGTTTCAAATTGAGGTACTTCTGTAAGATGAAATTCTTTGTTCTTTTCAATGTGTTGCAGCCACAAACCTAACCCTCTAAAAAAATGAATCCTCTTCTCAAAGATAATCTGATTGTTCGTTACGACTAAGGGTCCTTTGCGATTTATAACCTCAATTCGGTAACCGCCCTCCGCGATCTGAATTCCCAAATCAGCACCAAGTAACGCAATTCCGTCTAGCACCTCTGTTAAATCACCAATAAAATGTATCTTCATGTCAAACCTCCTTCATACAGTGAAACTTCCATCAGTGGGGGTTTCTTTATCCCCACTGATGGTTAGTTGAACCAATCGGGCTTTTACGGGCAGCTGATCCCCCACTTATGCTTTTTTGCTTGATCGAAGTCTTGAAGCTGGGTCTTACTGCCCGTTAATGCTGGACAAAAAAATCCAGCAGGAGAGGCAAATCCCGCTCCCAAACCTTCCACAGATGTTCATCTTCGCTTTCTATGTAATGAAATTTTATTTGTTTCGATAAAAAACTTCTATATAATTGACGATTTCTTGTAAAAATAAGTAATTTCTCATTCGATAATGGCGAGATAAACTCATCTTCAAATGTTCCTACGGTTTGATACACATTCCATGAAGGCAAGTCTACTTCTGCCACTTGCTTGATATCCCCATCAGAAACAGCCGGAGACTGGAGCAATAAATGCGTCCACCTTTCCGGCTTTTCTAATGCAATATTTAAGCTAATATTCCCTGCTAATGAATCTCCCAGGAGCCCTCTTTTTGAAATGTTTTCAACCCCTAAGTCTCTTTCAAACTCAGGAATAAATTCATCGTTCATGAAACGAATGAAATGTCTAAAGGAAGCTCCTTTTCTACTATACGATTCCCATCTTTCATTCGAATCCCCTGGATGTATTAGCACGAATACGAGATGGTTGGCCAGTTCAGGATTCGCACGTACTAAATCCTGAATGGCACTTTCCATTCCTCCTAGCTCATAATAGTCCCTTCCATCCTGGACATATAATACATAGGCATCTTCAATATTCTCGCTCATCGTTAAAACCATATAATCAATCGTTTTATTTAAATGAAAACTATTAAAAGTACGATTATACTTATTCAATGTATTTAGCTCCTTTTTTAGCTAAATTTGTGCAATGAAATTGCTCCATATAGTCCCGCTTTGTTGCCAAACTCGGATTTCAAAATTTTAACACCAGAATAACTATTCATAATGTGTTGATGAACCTTGTCAGAAACGAGTTTGATAGACAAATCCTGCTCCATGATTCCTCCACCTAAAATAACACAAGGAGGGTTGAAGATATGAATTAGACTGGAAATACCCCGTGCAACTTCGTTAGTCCAATTATCAAATACTTCAAATAACCTATCGTCACCATGTTGTATCATTTCAAACAGCAGTCTACCGTTTGTGCAGTCTGAATTTACTTTTTTCGCTTCTCTAATTAATGCTGTTGTAGAGCCATATTGTTCATAACATCCTTGTTTCCCACAACCACAATGGACACCATTCGGATATAAATTCATATGACCAAATTCTCCGGCACTGCCAGTAACACCACGATGCAGCTTTGAATCAATTACAATCGCGCCTCCGACACCTGTTCCGAAGGTCAAAAAGAGAAAATCACGATATTTCTTACCAACTCCATAATATTTTTCACCAAGAGCTGCTGCATTCACATCGTTTTCTACCTTAACAGGTACATTAAACTTCGATTCTAGGAGATCCTTTATCCTGGTACCAGTATAGTTTGGTAGATTGTCATTTGCATAGATAATATAGCCTTCGTCACTATTCACCTGACCAGCCGTACTAATACTGATTGCATCTATATTTCGGTAATCGAAGAGGATGTTCTCCAATTTTCGAATAATTGCTGGTCCACCCTTTTTACTTTCCGTTGCAACCTCATCAAATGTCTTAATCTCACCATTTTCATCGGTTACGCAAAATTTGATCGATGTCCCACCGATATCCGCAGCAAATATTTTCATTTCACTATCACCTCTATGAGGATTCAATCCTGTAGCACTTTTAAAAATCGTTTTGTAATTTCTTGCGGACGTGTGATTGCAGACCCCACAACAGCTGAGTGAACACCTGTCGCAAACACTTCCTTTAATTCCTCGGGTAAAGAGATTCCACCCTCAGCAATGATCGGCACACTTAAATGGTCAACAAATTGTTTTATCAAATCAATATTGGGTAATTTTACGTCCTTCGTATAGTCTGTATACCCAGATAATGTTGTTCCGATCGCATCGAATCCCAATTTTTCTGCTTGAATGCCCTCTTCTAAGGTAGAACAATCAGCCATAAATAGTTGGTCAGGATATCTTCTTCTGATTTCTGGAAAAACCTCTGTAATTGTATGACCGTCAGGCCGTACTCTACTTGTTGCATCCAATGCAATCATATCTACACCTTCACCCGTAAGAAGGTCAATTTCCTTCATTGTTGGAGTGATAAAAACATCTGAATTGTCATAGTCTTGTTTAATAATACCGATGATCGGCAGGTTGGTTACCTTTTTTATTTCATGAATATCTTCCACACTGTTAGCCCGTATCCCACTTGCACCTGCTTGGGTTGCGGCTATCGCCATTTTACTCATGATATAGGAGCTATGAAGAGGCTCATCAGGCAAAGCTTGACAAGACACAACTAATTTTCTATATATTTTGTCAAAAAACGCTTGTTTGTTATCCATTTTTTACACATCCTAGTTACTATTCTAGTACATTAATGGATTTTTCTAGCTCGTTCCACCACTGGTATTCCTCTAAATACACTGTGTCAAACAGCATAACTCCATCCGATTTTTCCATACATAGCTGAACGGCCTTTTTAAATTGTTCAACATCGTTGTTATAATCCTTCAAGTATAGACTAGCAATCACTGGTATTTGTCCATTAATTGCTTCCTTGCTCATTTCGATAGCACCTTCAACGCTATACCAACTAGCTGGTCTCTGATTGTTTTTTGCTTCCTCAATCGTAACCTCTGGGTAATAGCAGCCTGTCATGATAAAATCAAATTCCTCCGCATAACCAGATGTAGGATACGTATCAGAAGCCCAGTCTAATGAAGGGCGATAGGTTTCACTTCCCCAGTTAACACCTTCGTTATAATACAATGGATACCATGAACCTACGTATATGGTAAAAATGAGGTCTGAATTTCTTGTTTTCACCACATTTTTTGCTTTTTGAACAAAGTTTTTAATGTTTCTTGCTCGGAATTCTGCCCATTTTGGGAATAGAGGACCAAAAACAGGTTTCTTGTCCTCAAGAGTCATAATGTCCTCTGGCCAGTTAATAACTTCTTGGCCGATAAAGGCTTCAAATGCTGAGCGACTTAAGCTACTAAAATCGCCGTATATATTCGGATAACGGCATCTGTCTAAAACAACACCATCAATTTCATAGTTACGAACAATTTCTTGAATGATATTTAGTTCATAGGCTTCAACCTCTGGATGAATCGGATTCACAAAAACCGTTGGATCATTGTGATTCTCCGCTGCTGTCGGCATATCTGAAAGCGCATCGTTATACTTCACAACCTGCCACTCCGGCTTGTCATATACCATTCCTTCTTTGTCGATTCCATTTCCTTCAGCAAATATATCGACATTTGCGATAATCTTCAGACCAGAGCCTTTTGCATGATGAATCATTTCCTGAAGAAAATCTCGCCCTTTCCAAGCATGGTACTGTTCATCCTTCATTTCACTCACATGGTATGCAAATTCACTTGGATAGGTAGTAAATCCATATGGAATTTTTGCATCAACTACAAGATGTGTAATTTTACATTTTAGGGCATGTTGAATGAGCTCTTTCATTTTTTCCGGTTCTAATAGTCGGGTACCATTTGCTAAAAAGTCCACCCATAATATGTTTGGTTGTTTCATTTTCGCTCCCCCTTATAGGTCAATATCCTCTGGCCAATGAAGCTGAACACCATTTTTCGATAATTGATTTTGATATTCTTTTAGGTGCTCCTGCTCTTCTCTTACCTGATGTGGAGTCACATTATTTAAGAGGGAATATGCCACTAGATAACCTGCTGATTCTCCAATATTCCATTCCGTTGGTTGAAGTCTGTAGCAGCCATTTGTAATTTGTGTAGTCCCAATATTTTTACATGCAGGAATTACATTCTTCACACGTACTGGCAATAGTGCACCAAGCGGTATTTCGTACGGATAATTTGGAATATAGAAGCTACGATTTGACACTGTTGTATGGTGTAAATCTAAATGATAGCTTCCAACGCCAACACTATCGTAATACTCACATATCCCCTTGTCTCCTCTTATTTCTTTACTAACATCCTGTTCGGTAATGGTGTAAACAGCTTTAATTCTTCTTGATTCACGAATGTACGGGTGTTTTGCAAGTCCATCTTCTGTATCTAATACATCCTTACGAAGCCTTAAGCCTGGGTAGCCCTTTCCTCCGTCAAGTCTTGGTGCTTCTGTTTGCAGCCAGTATAAGAGGGATAAGCTTTGTTGTTTGGCATTATATAAGTTTTTTTCGACTTCCTCTTCTGGCACTTCATAGATTGGGCCTAGAAAATAGTCATTTTGCGCCCAATTGATGAGAGAAATATCGCCTTCATATAGATTTCCTTCCAAGTTCTCTGTATCTAGTATTCTTCGATAAGTGAATAAGGAAGGAATCCCTTCGTCATTCGGAAATAAAGTAAATTGCTTCAGCTTTGATGTATCATCCGCATCTGTTGCATACCAGCTAAAAAGTGGCAGATGTGAGAAGCTCGGCATGTATTCACGCCAAAAATCATATTGTTCAGGTTTATCAATGGTAAAATTTCCACCTTCCACATAATCAACCGCAAATACATAGGTAAAGGATTGCATATCGATTGGATTTGCTTCCTCTAAAGCATGTGGCTCTCCGGTTTCTTTTCTGGACTCCGCACCTGATACATATTCAACTCCGGCAATTGGCAGAACATCTCCACATTCAGTGGCATCTAAAAAATAGTGGCCAATCAATTCAATTTTTCTAGGTTCGTTTACATGAGTTACCGTAACAGATTTTACAACATCATCTTCTGTCTTCGCCTCTAAAGGTTTATAGTTGTATAGGACTTTTATTTTCCCGCTGTTCAGGTAAGGGGCAAGCATATCCTCGATCACTTTTAAAGCAACCTTAGGTTCATGCGCTAAGCGACTCACCCAGCCATTTCCAGGGTTCAATATGTCATTTCCCCTTGCTTCATTTGTGAGCGGATAGTTGTCACGATAATATTGGCGTACACGATTTCTAAATTCTCGGTATGTAGCGGTACTGCCATATCTTTCAATCCATTTATGTTCATCTGGAGGTACTGCCTGACTTGTAAGCTGTCCACCTAACCAATCCGTTTCTTCCGTCATAATGACCTTTAATCCCATTTTGGCAACAGCTAAGGAGGCCATACATCCACCTAAACCTCCGCCTATTACCACAACATCTGTCGATTCGTGCATCATCATTGTAGCAACTCCTTTTTAACAACTACTCTTTTTTTACTCTCGGTATATGTTCAACATCCAATCCGACCTCAAACATGCGGCTCCACGGCATGTAGCAATCTCGAATAAAAAGACCGTTTTCTTCATCGCTAAGATTTTCTCTAATAAACTCATTCAATTGTTCTTGAACAATTTCTGAAACTCTTCCTTTTTTTCCGTCAACAAGGAAATAGTCATAGCCTAGTTCAGGCAACACATTATTCGTTACATTTTTTCGAACGAAGCTACAGTATCCTGCATCCTCCACATAGCGTAATGATAGAAAATTCATATGGGTTTGCGAGCTTCCATATACATGGTGAATCATCCCTTGTGCAATGCACGTTCCGAGTGTATTTGAACTCGTATTCCAACCAGCGTATCCAGCTACTTTAAAAAGAAGCTTCTTTCTTTTTAATAGCTTTAGTAAACCTAAATCTGACCCGTTCGCAAAAGCGACATCGGCCACTACACATGGGATGTTTTTTTCATTTATCATATAGTCTAGTTTTTCTACAAAATCGATTAGACCTCGATTCACCTGATATTTTGTACTCAAATGATCCTGGTAGGCAGCTTCCATCATCGGTTCAACCGGTGAATTTAAAAATAGGGCAATGTCAGCTTCGTCGAGACTTGAAGTAATAAGTCCACCTGCTGCTAAAATTTGATATTTTAGCGTCTCCATTAATGGACGATCCTCATATAACGGCGTAACAGACGGACCTTGTGTACTCGAGAACACTGGATATACCAACGGTCTCTTCCCTTTAAAGCTGTTGACCATTCTTGCCAACAACGTACAGCCGACTTCATCTGCCCCCGGATACATATACACATCTAGCTCAAGATTATGGGAAGCAATCGCTCCTCTAACTTCTTGTTGATCAATGGCAGTCCAGCCGTAGGGTGCAGAATCATCCTGAGGAATGATCAAGAAATCAATCAATCCGGTATTCACATATTCAAGGACGAGCTGATTTACCTCGACATTAATTTTTCTTCGAGATAAGTAGTCGTCTACTACGTCTTGTGGAAGTTGTTGCTTTAAGTTTTCATACTGCTTCAGGTCTTCTTCAGATGCTAGATTGGCAGAAATGAGATGATGTATTTTCCCAAATTGAAAAATCTCACTTCCCCAATCACCATAATAATCCGGTTCTTCATCACTACTAGAATACTTCGGGCATCTCATGATTAAGTTGAAGGCATATATTTTCACATCTGGATTTATTTCTTTTAACCGGGATAGCCCCGCGAGTGCGTTCCTGCACTCATCTATTGTTAACGAGTGCAATCTAGAAGGAATAATTCCTCCATATAACAATGTATCTAATGAAAGAATTAGACCATTTGCATCTTTTACTTCTTCATACAGCCACTCCCATATTTTTTCCGTGTTTCCGGGTGCTTTTTTATTTCCCATAAGGCTTAAAGGTGGTCTTACTAGATTCACTTCCCCTTGAGACAAGGAACCTGCCCCCCCGTCCCATTCTGTCATTAGACTAGGGAAAGAGTAATTACATGGGCGTTCATCTAATGGGATATACGCAATTTTGTACATTTGAAATCTCCCTTTTTCTTAGCACTTTTTATTCCAGATGCATTATCCTTTAACCGCACCTGAAATGCCTTCCATATAATATTTTTGAGTGAATAAGAAAACGATGATGATTGGTATTACGGAAATAACCGTACCAGCTGCAATCCACCCAAAGTTATATGAAAATTGACCATTTAAAAAGCTTAACGCTGAAGCTAATGGGTATTTTTCTGTTTCTAACACAATGATTGGCCAAAGGAAACTATTCCAGTTCGCCATAAATTCAAATAATCCCACAACCGCAACAGCTGGTTTGATCATTGGCATCATTAATTGAACCCAAATCCTGAATTCGGATGCGCCGTCCATTTTTCCTGAGTCTCTTATATCCGTAGGGATTCCCATGAATGCTTGTCTGAATAGGAATACATTAAATACGGAAACAAGTGTAGGAAGTACAACGCCGGTGAATGTGTTAATTAATCCCAAGCTATTAATCGTTAAATAGTTAACAACAAGTGCTGCAGCCGCAGGAATAATCATTGTCGAAACGAGTAATAGGAAAATAAAATTTCTTCCTTTGAATTTGAATATAGCTAACGGATAAGCCGTTAAACCACTAAATATAATACTCAATGTGACACCTAGGAAGGTGATTATAACTGTATTCCAAATATACTTAAGAAAGTCCATATACTCCCAAACTTCCAAATAGTTTTTGAAGTCTATGAAGGTTGGAAGTATCGCAGGTGGAAAGGCAAAAATGTTTTTACCAGGCATGAGTGATACACTTAACAGCCAAAGGAATGGTCCCATCATGAAGATGGCAAATAAAATTAATAACACATACACGAAGAATTTACTGACTATTTTTTTAAGTAGATTCGTATTTTTCATAGGCTTATCCATATTAATATGGATTTACACCACCCTTCTTGTTAAACACGAAGACGAAAATACTGAAGAACATGATAATGACACTTACGATTAATCCTAGTGCAGATGAATATCCAAATTCAAATTGTTCAAATCCTTGCTGGTAGATATATACACTACTTGTTAAAGTTGCATTACCAGGTCCACCAGACGTTAATACGAATACTTCATCAAATACACGAATCGCTGCCATTAAGGAAACTAGAGTACATAAGAATATATATGGCTTTAACAAAGGAATGGTGATCTTTCGAATAATTTGGAAGTTACTTGCACCATCGATTCTTGCTGCCTCGATGCAATCAGTTGGGACAGCTTGCAGGCCAGCAAGATAAATCATCATATAATAGCCTAAGCCCTTCCATAAAGTGATAAACATTAGGGCCCATAAAGCTGTATCTTTATCAGATAGCCAATTCACTCTTTCATCTAATAGTCCAATTGACATTAAGAGATAGTTGAGAACTCCGTTTGAGCTCATTAACCAACCCCAGATTATTGCAACAGCAACCATTGATGTTACAACTGGAATATAATAGGCAGTTCTGAAAAACTTAATACCCGCTATATTTCGATTTACTAGAATGGCCATTAAGATGGAGATGATTTGAATAAACGGCACAATAATCATATATAGTAGAGAGTTTTTAATCGAAGCTATAAAGTCTACGTCAGAAAATGCACGCTTAAAGTTTTCCAGTCCTACGAACGATGTTTCTCCGATAACCGAATAATTTGTAAATGCCAAAGGAAGACTGAAGATAATCGGCCAAAAGGTGAATAGAGCAAGCAATATCAACCCTGGTGCCATAAAAAACCATGCAGTTTGAACCTCGGTAAATCTGCTGTAACCGGTAGCTCTTTTCTTTCCCATAGGATATTCCCTCCTAATCTAATCAAATGCGCCTCGGCGTATTTGCGCCCAGATTTTTTCGAGCTTGCTCGAAAAGTTTCCTTTGAAAATCTGTGGCATCCGCCGGAGGCTTTAATTTTTTCAGCTTCTGCTGAATAAAATTAAATGGGCAGAAGTCCATCTGCCCATTCAGTTTTCATATAATCAAATACGTTTTGGCGTATTTGTGCCCGATTTTTTAGGCCCACATGATGCGGGTCACAAAGACGTTGCCAAAGGATGTGGCGTTCTTCGTCTTTGATCTTATGCCCGAAAGCTTCCTTTGAAAAATCGTGGCATTCGCCGGGGGCTAACTTTTTTCAGGCAATGTTTGAACCCCCAAGCTAATTCATACACTATTTGCATTCATCCCCACTTAAAAGTGAGGGACTTCTGATGAATAATGTTAACGAGCTAGGATATCATTAACTTCTTTTTCAGCTGCATCAAGCTCAGCTTTAAGATCTTGATCATTGATGTAGATGTTTTGTAAATGTTTATTTATTGTACTATCCACATCTCCTGCGTTTTCAACACCAAGATAGAAGTCTGTCGCTTTATCTAAGCTTTCAACAGAAGCAGTTAGAGCTTGACCTTCTAATGTTCCATCATTTTTATAGAAGTGATCATCCTTCGCAGCACCTTTAGTTGAAGGAAGTGTGTTTGCTGCTTTAGAGAACGCTAATTGGTTTGCGTCGTTTGTTACGTAATGTGCAAATGCCGTTGCAGCATCAACATTCTTAGAAGCCTTAGGTACAACTAGATTCATAGTGTTTGTAAAACGAATGCCAGCTTTTCCAACTGGTGCTGGAACAGCGATTGTATTTTCATATACATCTGGTGAAGCTGTTTTTAATTGGTTAATAAATGAAGAACTTGAGATAATCATACCTACTTGTTCACTACCAAATAATTGAACTTGTTTATCAAATGCTGGAATATCCTTTGGAATAACCCCATCTTTGATTAAATCAATATTGCCTTGGATATATTCTTTTACTTCATCGTTATTGAATATCGCTTTATCGCCATCTACAATTTTGAAGCCCTCTTCAAGGATAGAACGAGTTTCCATCGTGAATACGTATCCATAAGAATCTGTTTTATCTGCAATTAGTTTACCCCACTCTGCTAGTTCCGCTTTTGTTTGTGGTGGATTATTTACATCAATACCCGCTTTTTCCGCTAATGACTTATTGATGTATAAAACTGGAATACCTGTATACCATGGAAGTGCATATGCACCATCACCTTGTGCAGTGGAATTATAGATTCCTTCAAAATAAATATCCTTTTGCTCATCCGTTAATTGTTGGTTAAAATCAACTAATGCGTCTTTGGAAGCCATTTGTTGAGCCATAACCGTATTTAAGTTAACTACATCTGGAGCTTTTTTGCTCGCAATACTTGTCAATAATTTGTTCTGAACAGCATCATACGGAAAGTCTTTCCAGTCAATTTTCACTCCTGGATTCTCTTCTTCGTATTTTGCGATAAGATCATTAAAATAATCATTGAACGTTGGTTGAAGAGAGATTGTCCAGAATTCAACCGTTGTTTCTTTCTCATTACCTTTACCTTTGTCTGAATCTCCTGAACTCTTTGCTCCTGAGTCTTCAGAGTTACATGCCGCTAATACTCCAAAAACCAGTAAAAACATCATAGCTACAGTTACTACTTTTTTAAAACCTTTACTCATTGCAATTCACCCCACTGATATTTTTTATTTTTGTTTAGTCTAGATGCTTGTTTTGCTTGTTCATCACTCGGAAACAACCGCTTTCATAAAGTGCTTCCATTTGAGAATTAGCTCTCTACTAAAAATGTATCATCTTTTGGAGATTTAATCCACCTTTTTGTTCAAAAAATAAAAAAATCTCCACTTTTTATTAAATTCACTCAATTCTAGTTTCACTATTTTTTTCAAACATTGCGAAATACACTATAAAGGCTATCAAACTAAATGTTATGAAAAAGGGAATAAACTCTAGATAGATTGATAGAACAATGACTAACATCGTAATCAACATAATTAGCAAAGGCTTTAGTGGTTTTCTGATGAACAAAATAAAGCTAGTAATAAAGAGCCATCTAAAACGAAACTCCCCTAAAATGAATAATTTGATTAGATTGCTAAACACACCTGAGAAAAGAAGAACCAAGAGAATCGTAAAAGGAAGCAGGAAATTCTGTAATTCATTTGGCAAATAAAACACAGCAATAATATCCCCAATTATTACTACTGATATAAAAAACAGGACAATCCACATTTTCATCCCCTTTTGGATATATTTATAAAAAAGGAGGAAAAATTGTTTCCAGGCTGGGATTGGTTCCTCCTCTGACATGGATTTAATGGCTCCAACTAATGCCACAAACGCAGGGATTGCTGTGACAATCGGTAAGGAGCAGATAATGAATAAAAAATTTAGTATCAGTAAATCAAGTATATATTCAAGAACCTCAAACACTTTATTATTTTGGGGAACCATTCTCTTTCTCCTTTTCTACTAGATTATTAATACAACTTATCTAAAACTGATTCTGCTGTATTTTTGATTGCTGTAGATGCCTGTTCTTTGTTCTTGAGAGCTGCGTTCGTTGCCAATACATCTAATAGAAGTAGCTGAGCAATTTTCGAAGAGAAAATTCCTCCTTCAAATGGGGATTCTTTATTTGCCGCTAGGAGAATTAAATCTGCATACTTTGTTATAGGTGATCTTGCCTGGTTTGTAATACATACGATAAAGGCCTTGTTTTCCTTGGCTATTTCAATTGCATCCACAACATCCTTTGTGCTTCCTGACGACGAAATTGCAATAATTAAGTCCTCTTCCCCCAGTAAAGAAGCCGTCATTGACATAATGTGTGAATCTGAAACATGTTCGGTATTATATCCTAGCCTCATTAAACGATGCTTTCCATCCAATGCCGTAAATCCGGATGACCCGACACCAAAGAAATAGATTTTTCGTGCACTGTTGATCTTCTCAGTCGCCTTCTGTAATGTATTGTCCTGAAGCAATGCCACTGTATCATTGAGAGCGCTTATATTTTGATTCGCAATCTTTTTTGCAATTACATCAAGGGAATCATTTTCCTCAATCTTCCCATATACTTGCTCATCAACTTCCATTAAATTCTGCGCGACTGCTAGTTTAAACTCCTGAAACCCTCGATATCCTAATTTTCGGCAAAAGCGCAAAACGGTTGTTTCACCAACCCCTACCACTTCTGCTAAATCGGTTACAGAGGAATACACCGCTTCCTTATGATTGACCATTATATAATCTGCTACCTTTTGTTCTGTCTTTGTAAGTGAATTATAAACTGATTGAATAATTAAAAGAGGGTTCACTTTCTCAGTCTTAGTCATAAAAAGTCTCCTTTTAGTTTCTGAAATACACGGAAGAAATATTCCACCATTTTTATAAAAAGTGAATATATCCTCCAACTCAAGAATACAAAATACCTTAGGATCCGTCAAGGTACTGCAATAGAGTCTAATAGGACATTAGACCTGTCCCTTTTCTCACACAATAGTAGTTTTATCCTCTTTTATAATAAAAAAGGAGGAAAAATTCAATAAATATGGAATGTTACATAAATATTGAATTCCCTAAGTAAATTTCACCTGATTATTGGGATTTCAATAAAAATGAGAGGAGGAAATGGAATGAAACGAAAGTCTGCTTTTGTATTAGGAGCTGTTCTATTGGCATTTCTTTTGCCGGGCCAGGCATTTGCCAATGAAAATTATGTACCCATTGAAACACTTCAGCCTGCGGTTCATCTCGAAAAACCAGAATTAAAACAAACAGGAGGAAAACTGATCCTTAGTGATTCACCAGAAACATACTCCGACAACGGTGCGTTTTATCGTGATACCGCAACTGGAGAATTCCGTGTGTTTTGGCATCATCAGAATAATAGTGGGGAGAACCGAAATGTCAGCCTAGCCTTAACGAATACTTCGGATGAACCAGTGATGCTGTTTTCTAAGGGCGTTGGAGCTTCAGTTAGTATTTATCCTGACGTAGCTGGAAAAGAGGCATTAGTACAATTCCTAGACGAAAAGGCTGAAAAAAAATACATTAATACCCTACAGCCTGGTGAAAGCTATTACCTAGAAACAAATGCAATGGATGGAGAAACGGTAAGCGGAATTGCCCAGTATGATGTCTATACGAAACATGGTCATCAGCCGGCTACTGTCACTGCAACCACACTTAACTATGCAGAACGTCCAGCTGACCCACTTTCTGAAGAGATTTTACCGCCTGACTCGCATGTTCGCGGAAGTTTTCCACATTTCGATCGTGAGGGTACACTTACGTATGATACCGAATTAGGAAATGCCTATATTCGACTTTCATCCGCTGCCTATGGTCAATGGAGCGATAAATTACCGGGAGAATACGAAGAAGGTATTAATGTCGTTGATGGAAACAAACCGGTAACCAACAATGGAAACTATGGTGTTCTATATAATTTAGACGTTAAAGTGGAAAATAGTTTACATCATCCACTGCAACTCTCCATCTATGATAATCCATCAGGTGGATTCGGTCATTTTGTCATGCAATGGAACGGTAAACTTAACACTACCGGATTTCTAAGCTATGTAAATGCATGGAAGTTTGCGTCCGAAAGAATTGGAGCCAACGGGAATCAATATGATTTTGTCACAAGTCTTCCAGGCGGCGCATCAGGTCCTTCAGTGATATACTTTGTTCCAGAAAAATAAATGACACCAAAAGGAAGGCTGCCATAATCATACGGCAGCCTTTTTCTAAGTTTTGTTTTACGCCTTATTCCCAGATCGCGTTTACATTGTTTGTAAGCATTTCTTTTATTTCATTGCTAGCATTACTGTTATTCAAGTGTTTTATGAAATCTTGTAGGTGTTTTGTTGCTTGTTGTACATCGCCTTTGTCATAATGATGCTGTGCTTGTTCTAATCGGTTTGTTAGTTGTTTTGTTAGGGAATGGTCGATTTGTTTTGATTCGAAAAGCTCCGAAACTCGTTTAGATAATGTAGCTGTAGTAACTGTGACTGTCACGGTCAGCTTATTTGATGTAAATTCTTCCCCTTTGTAAGTAACGATTGCCTGAATGTCTGTCTTACCTGCATTTTTCCCGATTATTTTTCCTTTATCTATCGTTGCAACCTGAGGTGAGCTACTTACCCACTCAACGTCATCAACATCTTCTAAATCGACTTCATCTCCGTTTGTGAGAAGGATAGAAAGATTTGTATTCATTTTCTCGCCTTGAAGTACCGTTGAGTCTTCTGCTGAGAGAACCACTTTATCTAGCACAACTTCTCTCTCATAAGTGAGTTTGAAATCATCATAATAAGCGCCTGTTGTCGTAAAGAAATTAGAAGCTCCTGCAAATAATCTTGCATATGCTGCATTTTCTGGTGCTACGACTTTTGCACTTACCGTTTGCCATTGCTTATGGCCGCCCCTCACATGAATGATGTTGACACCATCTATATCCTTCCCAACTTGCTTACCAGCTTCATCAAAATACCGGATAAAGAAGCTTGCACTACCATCTTCCAAATACATTTCAACTGCTCCGGTATACTCAACTCCCGGTTTAACTGGTATTGGATCTGATTGGACAAACACCGTTTCGTTTTGAGCCGCATCCTTAATTTTCAAGGCATTGTCTCCTGATTTCGCCTTTTCATTGGTTACTCCGTAAGAAACATTAGCTGTAAGGCCAAATAACGATGACCAGCCAGGAATACGATTATTTTCTCCTACTGTTTCCTCAAATCCTGCATTTTCAAATGATACCGGAACTGTTTCATATACAGGGTCAACAGGTAGTTTACCACCATCAATGACCGGAATCATTTTTAAATAATGTTTGTCACCATCGACAAAATAGATATTTTGATTCCCTGCGTTATCATATGCTAGTTCGATAAATGTGACTTCAGGTCCAGACTCAATTAAGCTAACATGCTCAAGACTCTCTGATTTCGGATCCACAACTGCTAGTTTTCCTCCAATATCCGTGTACAATAAACCATCTTCACCAAATAGGATATGAACAGGTCTCCACATGCCCCTGTTTTTGATATTCGGATATAGATTCTTTGATTTTACAATTTCGTACGTCTCAGGATTCATTGCGAATAATATTCCGTCAACCGCTCCCCATAGCAAGCCATCTTCATCAAAGGTTAACCCACTTATCATTGGTGGCATATCTAATTCTGGTAAGTTTAGTTCAAATTCTGTTATTTTCTTTTTACCTTTAACATCCCAAACAAACATTTTTGCTTTTTTTGCAGTTGGCTCGATATCCAACCCTCCACGGATTGTGGTAGAACCATAGATTTTACCATCTTTATACGCAAGTCCTACGATACTTTGATCTTGGACAATATTTCTATGTGTCTCTCTTTCTCCTGTAGCAGGATCATAGATTGTCAGCGTTCCGCCAAGTTTTTGATAGTATGGAATGGTGCCGATTAATAATTTATCATTCTCGAATTTCATAATATATGGACGGTCTTGTTCATACTCATCGTATAAGTTAAAAAGTGTTTTAATTTCCAGCGTATCTGTATTCATTTTTTGAATCGATGCACCGGAGTAGATTCCGAAATACATGTCTGAGCCATTTCCGGCAATCATGCCTTCTGCCTGTCCTTGAGAATACGAGGTAGTTTCACCTGTTTTCGGGTTATATCTTGCCCCTTTAGGACCTCCAGGGTAAGTAGTCATGTACAAGTTTCCATCAGGACCAAGCCCAAGACTATGCAAATCTAATGGCAAATTACCATTCATCGCTAAAGGTAAATCGATAATTTTATTGGCATCTAAATCCACTGTCATAATTTCTCCGGATCTTTTTACCGTAACTAGACGTGTATCTGTTGAATCCTCTCCAAAATCAACAAATGCAAGTCCCCGCCATCCTGCAGGATAATATATTCCTGTTTCCCTAGTTTCTAGCGTATCAACATCGATTTCTAGAATATGGCGATTATTGATCACATAGGTTTTGTTATCATTTACGGCTAATTGAGAATAGCCAAACGCCCCATAGTCATCTTCCGAACCATCGCCGATTTTACTGATTACGGTATCCTCGACCCATTCTTGTGTCTCGAGATTGTAAAACAAAATAGCACTTAGTTCGCTAAATCTAACAACGAGGTACTTTCCAGCCACCTCCATGTCATAGGCGAATCCTGCTGCTTCAATCGTTGTTCCTAAAATGTCAGGTGCATTTTTGGTGATTTTCTCCTTTTCAAGGGTCTCGGTATTGATTCGGTATACATTCCCCGTAACCCCCAAGCCTGCATAAAGGTAACCGTTATGGTAGGTCAGCGATCGGACATAGCTAGCGTCGCCCTCTGCGTCCACTTTTCCTAGATCAACAAATGCTTGTTTTGAAACATCATATTTAAAAATTTTTCCTTCTTTTTCTTTATACGTTCCGATATAGACATTTCCATCATCATCGGTTGTGCTGCTCCAAAATTGATGGCTTGCATCTGGAATCCCTAGGTTCTTAACGGATTTGGTCTTTGGTGAATAGCTCCAAAGCTGTCCAGCATTCCCTTCTGCTAATCCAGCAATATAGACGGTTCCATCTGGAGCAATAATATGTGTCCAAACCTGGTTTATTTTCCCTAGTTGCGCATTAAAGAGGACTGTATTTGTTTTCACATCAATGGCATTAAATAATCCTCCATTTGCCGTCGTGTACACCACATCTTTTCCATTCTCTTTCCCAAATACCGCATCAGTAACAACAGCACCTGTAGCAGGAGTACCTAGATTCTGCACTTCTTTAAAACCTCGACCATTCAATTTTGCAACGACAGTCTCATCTTTTTTTGTTTCGGCACTTGCACTAAATTGAAAGAAACTAGTGATTAACACTACAATTAAGAAATTCGAGAACAGTTTTCGAAACCATTTTTTCTGCATTGTAAATCTCCCTTCACCTTATTATGATAGCGCATTCATTTCTTGGAGCTTTTACATACCTCCCTCTAAAAAATAGTTAGCTGCTATACGATATGAAAACCCAAAATCTTTAACCAATTATATATTTCACCTAATTTCGGTAACAAGTCTATAATAAGTCGAGAAGTTGTCTTTATCGTGTCTTTAACATAGATGGGTAAGAGGTCCTAGCCTTTATAAAGGGAAACCTAGTACCATGGGGACGGTTCTACCAGTTCCTTTTATTAAATAGAAAAATGCCTGTCACATGTAAATTCACATATGACAGGCACTACCAATAATTTTCCATAGATTACACTTTAAACTTCTTAATCAATTCTTGTAATTCCCCTGCCATCTGGGTTAAGGATATGGAGGATGCGGTGATCTCTTCCATTGCCGCGAGTTGTTCTTCAGTTGATGCTGACATGCTTTGGGTTCCTTCAGATGTCACCTGTGTGATGTCAGCTACAACTTCCATACTTTTAACTATCTGTTCTGTTCCTGCTGATAATTCATGTACCGCTGATGTTATTTCTTGAATTTGAGAGGTAACCTCTTGTACGGCTAGGCCGATTTGTTTGAATGAACTTCCCACATCCTGGATAAATTCAATTCCATCGGATACTTTTGTTGTTGTGTCGTTCATGGATTGGACAGTTTCCTCTGTATCGGCTTGAATCACAGTAATTAGAGAAGAAATTTGTTGGGCAGAAGCCGATGATTGTTCTGCTAGTTTTCGAACCTCATCTGCAACTACTGAGAATCCTTTCCCGTGTTCGCCTGCTCTTGCAGCTTCAATTGCTGCGTTTAAAGCTAATAGATTAGTCTGATCGGCAATACCTGTGATGACTCCAATGATTTGGTTAATTTGATTCGAGCTTTCTCCTAAGGCTTTCACTTTTTCAGAGAGTTGATTTACCGTTTGACTGATTTCATTCATACGGGTAATAATTCCTGATACTGATTTATCTCCATCAATTGCCTTATCTGAAGCTTCAACAGATGTATTTGACACGATTTCTGAGCTTGCAGCAATTTGTTGTACCAAAGAGGATAAACCAAAGATAGTTTGATTGGTTTCGTCAAAGCTGTTAACCTGTTTGTCAGTCCCAACTGCTACCTCTTGAACGGTTGTTGCAATGACTTCTGTTGCTCTCGTCGTTTCTTCAGAGCTTGCTGATAATTGTTCTGAAGCTGCAGCAACCTGCTCCGCATTCATCGCTACCTGTCTCACTAAAACTCTTAATTTACTAACCATCAGATTAAAGGATGACGCCATTTCCCCTAATTCACCTTTCGTTTTAATTGAGATGGCTTGTGTAAGGTCAGCTTCGCCTTCTGCAATTTCCTTCAAGCGTCGATTCATAATCATAATCGGTTTGTTAATTGACCTGATGATGAGGAATGAAGTAAAAACCCCTCCAACAACGGTTACAAAAGCAACTGCATATAAAATGATCGAACTCCATTGTTGCATCTTTTCCATTGCTTTTGTATCACTGTCAATCGTTTCGTTGACCTTGTTAATGAGTGATTCAACAGAAGGATCGACCAACTCTTTTCTGATCGTTCTTTGTTCTTCCATATGAATCTGAAGGGCTTTTTCATGATCACCCCTTCTGTATGCCTCTACTACTTTTTTATTAGATTCAAAATAGGTTTGTAGGTTATTCCTGATTTCTTCTACTTCTTTTTCATCTAGATTTACTTTTTGAATGTCTGAAAAATAGTGTTCAATCTCTTTTTCTTTCTTCTCAATTCCTGCGACTAGTTCCTCGTCCCCAGTCAGAAGATAGGCACGTTCGTCATTAGATATCCCTGTAAAACGATATTGAATAGACTTCAAGGTTAATTGTAGAGTTTGATTGGTTTCTATCTCTTTATAGACCTTCTCTTTTTCAGTTTGCTGAAATACGGATAGGCCACCTGAACCAACTAGAGCTAACAACAATAAAGAAACTAGTAAACTCAGTTTTGTTTTAATCTTCATATTTGCCCTCTTCCTTTGATGTATAAAATAGATTAATTTCTTCAAAGTTTGACATTTTTCGACTAGAACTATTTTACCACAGAATCCTATTTTTCTGAAAATAAAGAGCACTACGAAGGTACCGCAAGACGTGCTATTGCTCCTCGCTTTGCTTTGGTGATGAGATTTGCAGTTTATTTCGAGGAAGGATATTTAGCCGGGTCTGATTGTGCTTTAACTTGAGGAATTGCGCTTTAACCCAGTCTAATTGCGCTTTAAATCGGGGAATTGCGTTTTAACCCAGCCTAATTGCACCTTCAGCAGGAATAATTGCGTGTAGCACTTTTATCCAGCACGTCAAAAAAGAAGATTAGCAACCCTAATCAAATTGCTAGTCTTCGAGTTTATTAACCGGGTCAAGAGACCTATCTCTGCGATCCAATTTCCTTTTTCAAATACTCAACCGCCGCCTCCAATTGTTCATCTCTGCCTTCTAGTGCTGCTTCACGCGTTCGTTCTACTTTTATATCTGGTTGAACGCCTATCATATGGTGCTGGGAACCGTCTACACTCAGTGCTTGCCAGGCTGTAAACCAGACGCCCATATTTCCTGGTAGTTTTATGAGATTGATTGATCCATTTGTTCCGGCTGTCGGTTCGCCAATCATCGTCGCAAGTCCGTTACTCTTGAATGTTTCAGCATATGTTTCACATGCGCTTATACAGCTTCCATCGATTAAGGCGACATTTTTACTCTTAAAAATTTCATAGATTGGAAGGACTCTTCCCTGATATTCCTCAAAACCCGCTGGAGGCTTATTTGGGTAAATAATTTGCGGATTATTCATTGGCATTGTGTATACAATCTCATCTGATAATTTATGGAGTAGTGGTGACATATCAATTGCAGGGTAACTCCTTAGATCAAAAATAATCCCCTTTGCATGTTGAAGGTCCTCCAATGCTATTTTCAACTGTTCATCCGTCATATAATCGAAATTCAAATAATACATATCGTTCCCAAGGTACTTTAATCCATCTGTGGAAGTACGATTATATCGATCAACCGATGTAGAAAGGTGATACTTCGCTTTTATTTTAAGCTGCTGCCCATCTCGGATAACGGTGAATGATTCTTTTCCCCGCCCATCCAGGTCGACAACAAATCGCTTTAATGTGATATATTTTCGAAAATGTAGTGTTCCTGACCCCCGATTGATGGCTTCATTTATCCACTTTAGAGCTGGTTCCCCAGAGCGTTCAGCAATCACGTCCCCCACTTTAAAAGGAGAATCCTCACTTACAGCGGTAACAACCACCTCTCCATCAAATACATCCGCCCAGAATGGCATATATTCACCTGAATAATACTGCCTGTCAGTTACATTAACGTGACCATCATTAAGCGGTCTGAGCATTTTTTCTAATACATGTTTAAATCCAACATGATTCATTTCATTAGCTGGATGCAATTCCTTAATCGCATTGGTAAGCTGGTGATCCATGTCCACATCCACGATATCATAATACGGATAAAAATATTTCACGATATTCCATACAATGATTGTGTTACTAAGCTGGACAATTGGGTCTGTTGTATCTGCAGAAAAGACATTGATTTGTTTAAGTTGGTTCTGCAATGATGTAAATTTCTGATTTTCATCTTCTCGACTTGTTGACCCTTGGTATGCCGTGAGGGTCAACGGCAATTGGATTTTTAAATCTTGATTAATGGGTTCCTCGATCACGTCTGTTTCATTCGGAAATTGAGAAAAAAGCTGGCGCGTCCTGATTGAAAATTTTTCATAAGCAAACGAATAGTAAACTCGTTTACTTTTAAACTCCCCTTTCAGTATTTCTATTGTAGGTTTATCTTGTGGTTCCTCCTCTGTAAGGAAAGGTAAAAATGTTAGATTTTCTTTTATTTTCAACCCCACGTGCTGCCAAGCAACTAATTCGTATGCAGGATCTCGTAGTTTCTGGTAATCAGGTAAAAATCGCTCATACTCTTCATTAGTACGGTAAATTTTTAAAGTAGGAGCAATTGGATGAAACATCTCCTCCAGGTTTTCTTTTAACTCTTCTGCGTTTTTAGACCCAACGGTTTTTACCATTCCGCAGAGGGCAAATCGATTCCAATCTATCTCCTCCACCTCATCACTCGGATGGAAAAATCGGACATACCCATACAGGTTTGCAAACGCCGTTACATTCGAAAGCTGTCTTTCCTTATCCACCCAAACGTTTGTCCCGCATGCGGTGGTATAGGATGGAATTGGTTTAGGTGGGTTCAGTACGGAACCGCTGATTACTATGACCAGAAAGACCACACACACCATCACTGCAATTCTTGCCATTTTGATTAGTGGCTCTCTTATATGGTCAAACCAGAGCCCCTCGAAAAATAGATGGGAATGGTGGAGAAATCGGTTTTGTTGCTTCGCACTTTTGGTGTGAAATTTTAGGCGCAATCCTTCCCCTAAGAGCTGAAAGGTAACCATCAGGATGGCAATCGCAAGCGCTGGAAACAAGGGAATCCAAAAGGCATGCAAGATTTCAGTGCGCCCGCTCGCTAAAAATGACAACCAATCAAAGTCCTCACTTTGCCATTCATAGTCTCCTACGTCTTTTATAACAAACTTCTGCTTGAAAAAGTAAGAAAACAACGCCAGCTGCCCGGTTAATAGGGTGACACGACCCGCTTCCAAGAAAATGTTTGACATGAAGCTAGGCCATAAATTGGGTAGATAATGTCTTGTGTACATTTGAAAAGGGTTATTCCCCGTGATGAGTCCTGCGTCCATGTACTCTTTTTCGGAGAGCTGGATGATTTGCTGCTGAAACAGGCAGGCCACTCGACCGACCCCAACAAGGGCTATGGTTAGGATCATCAGCTCTTTACGAATCGGCGATGAATCGACGAACGGAGTAGAGAGAATCAACACAACCGCAAGAATGGGTGGCAAGCTCGAAAAAAGATAACTCAGCCATTGGATCATCCAATGTGCAAGACCTTGCTGATTGCTCGCTAAAAAGGAAAGCGGAATCGCTATCAAAAAGGTCAACATTGTAATCTGTAAAATAACCCCAACAGTGTCGTCCAATCCATGAATAAGGACAGAAAAAATATCAATCCCATCTGAATCTGTACCTAGTGGATTTTCGGCGGACGGTGGGAACGGTGCCTTTCCAAATTCACCATTTTCGTAAAATCGTAGACGTTCTGGTTCGAGATCTGTTTTTACTAGACTCGGACCAAATATCATTGTGCACCCAAGTATGATGGTCAACAAAACCCCTATCCGCAAATACCAATTCTTCAAATGAATTCACCTCCTGCTTCCC
>NZ_JBALOX010000070.1:31023-38886 GCF_036965165.1 Bacillus sp. JJ1521
TTTTAGATGATATATAAGAGAAAGAGTGAAACCCCAATCATGGCTGGAATAATGATGATTAGTTGTCTTGCTAGATCCTTTACTAGCATAGTAGTTGAATAGAATGGGGAGACAAAACGTAAAAGGAATTTACTGACAAGGATTGATACGAAATAGAGCATCATAAAGCCCAACGCTAATTCAAGAATCATCCCCGTTTCTACGACTCTCTCAGCGTCCGCACCTGATACTTTCGTAATATAATTTTTCCTATCAACGGTTTTAAACAATCGATAGGCCGCACCTTTGTACTCTGTCAGCCATTCCACAATCAACAAGTTTGATAGAACATAGACCATCATCGACGGTAGATGGCTGATAATTTGGACCATGCTATTTCGAAGGATATGCTTGTACGTCACGATTTTTTCGATTAACCCTTTCGACCTTGCCACAGCCACGAATACCTGGTCACTTTCTTCATTTAAGGAAGCTGTCGTCACCTTTGCAACATATAAAAGTGGGTAAAGTGCCACCAAAATCGAAGGAAGTAGAAAGCTATACCACTCCTCATGGCCAAACCACGAGATAAACGGCACGTAAAAGAGAATGAGCCACTGAAGACAGAGAATCACAAAGAAATCCGGCAATGCTGAAAGGAAGCTAGTTAAGCCTTCCCCAACCACCTTTTGATACGTTTTCTTTTTTCGGAAATCAAAAATTCCTTTCCAGATTCCGAGGGTTAATGCAAGGAAAAACGAAGTGACGACAATCTTAAGACTTCTAGAAAAATGTTCGACTGCAACGGATTCGATCGACTCTCCACTTTTTGTCGTTCCCAAACTATGATTCTTCCAGGCTTCTGAAACGGTATGTTGAATCACACTCTTATACTCATCCCACGGTTTCAATTGATTCTCCGTCTCCGGAACATCAGGCAAAAATAAACAGATGCCAAACACAACCGCAACAATGAAGAAAATTGTAAAAACATCTCGTATTCTCGCCTCAACGTTCATATCTAGTAATCTCCTTACGTTAGTTGACATAATAATTTTCAATCAAACGTTTGTTTACCGGTCTATCCCTTGAGCTCCAACGGTTTCATTTTTCAATCAAGCGTTTGATTGAATTTTTGCTTACAATATAAACGGAATTAGTTAGTTTTTCAATCAAATGTTTGTTTGAAGCACACCCCTTGGTACATATGGGTTTCATACTTCAATCAAATGTTTGTTTGAATCTCTCATTTTATAAATTTTCTAAAATTACTATTATTTCGAATTTACCATATTTGTAATTTAGTTCCAACTTAATTTGGGTTTTTATAATCGAAAAAAGTGACCCTTGATTTGAGTCACTTCCTCCATTGCTTATAGACCTGTCCATTCGCACCAGTTTTGTTCACGACATTCACCCCACCCGACGCCGAAATCACACTCCCCGTGATAAAATCCGAGTTTTCCTCACAAAGAAAGGCAATGATTCTGGCGATATCTTCGCCAGTACCGGGGCGACCGATTGGAGTTTCGGGGTCTTTTCGTGTGCGTGCTGTGGTGATGGTGGCCTCCTTCATTTCACCGGTGATGTCCCCCGGGCACACCATGTTTGCGGTAATTCCATTTCCGGCTTCCTCAAGAGCAACGGATTTGGTGAGTGACACCAGCCCTACCTTTGCTGCACTAAAGGCCGCGCGATACATCCAGCCAGGTGTGCTCTCCGCATCCTGAAAGCCATAGGTGATGACCCTACCGAAATTTTGCTTGCGCATGACAGGAATGGTCAGTTTTAGAAAATGAAACACCGAACTGAGGTTGCCATCAATCATCTCATTCCATTCACGGTCTTCGTATTCTACTACCTTTTTCCGTTCAAAAATATAGGGGCCGGCGTTGTTAATGAGGTAGTCAATTCGGCCAAAACGGTTCATCGCTTGGTTGAAAATGTTTGTGATGTCCTCTTTTTTCGTGATGTCACCTTGTACAAATTGAATAGCCTCCAAATAGGGTTTCCATTCTTTTTTAAGTTCTTCGACGCGAGCTCCGTCGCTTCTGTAGTTCACGGTCACAGAGCAGCCCATTTTTAAAAATTCCTCGGTTACTTTTCTACCTAATCCTTTCGTTCCCGCTGTAATGATTGCGTGCCTCACCTACTTCACCTACCTTTCGTATTGGTGCCACGGGTATGGTTCCCTATCTATGTAAAAGTGTTAAAAATTCAAACCGAGAATCGGCACGTTCTTCGAATATGCCTCTTGTAGCTGTAGTTGTTGTTTCGGAGTTTGTCTTTTTAATTCCGCGTCCGCACATGCACATATGCTTTGCTTCGATGACTACCATTGTGCCCTGAGGCTCTAGGACTTCTCCGATAGCATTCGCAATTTGGTTTGTTAGTGTTTCTTGGACTTGGAATCGTTTCGCATAACCCTCTACCATTCTTCCAATCTTTGATAATCCGGTTACCTTTTTATCGGGAATGTAGCCGACATGCGCAACACCAAAGAAAGGTGCAAAATGATGCTCACACATGGAGTGGAACTCGATATTTTTTACTAGAACGAGCTCACGGTGTGCGACGTCGAACACCTTTTTTAGATGGTCCTTTGGATCCTCTCGGTAGCCCTCGGTGTACTCAAGGAATGCTTTAACGACGCGCTGTGGCGTTTCGATGAGCCCTTCACGTGTCGGGTCGTCTCCGCATAATTCGATCAGTTTTTTTAACGCATCAGTTACGATTTGAGCTTGTTTGATTTTTTCCGGGTTTTCTTCAAATATACGTGGGAATTTTTCGATTATGTTTCTTTCCGCATCTATTAAAGACATCGTGGCGAACCTCATTTCCTCATTGTGAACTTTATTACTACTTCTCCCTTCACTTTTTATTTCCTTCCTACAAAATAACTATTTGCATTGGGTGGGGCAGTTGATTTGAATACTCTTTCCATTATTCGGTACCTGTTTTAACGAGAGCCCTCCCCCCTACTACCTTTGTACTATTTTTCAATTAGCACATCTTTTTCCGGCTGTTTTCATTGAGAAGTGAAAGTTTTTCCAGTAAAATTTTTATGACATATTTCAAAAAATTAGAAATTTTTTATTTTGGGGGCTTTCTTTTTATGGTTTCAAATGAGATGAAAAATGAAGGGCAAAGGAGAGACACACATTTAAGTCAGCTTGCTTCGGTTGGGCAGATTGCAGCAGGGATTGCACATGAGGTGCGCAATCCACTTACGGCTGTAAAGTGATTTTTGCAGCTTTTACAACAGGAGGAGGAGCATAAATATCTTGACATTGCCCAAAGCGAGCTCAACAACGCACTCGTCACCTTGAACAATTTGCTTCAAGTGTCCAAGCCTGATTTGGAGGACGAGGATGCGCAAGTGATTCATCTTGCGGCCGAATTAGAATCCATTTTAAATCTATTTTTAGATAAATTGTATGACATTCAGCTTGAAACTGACTTCCAGAATACGGATGCAGCCATTGTTGGAAAGAAAAATCAGTTTAAGAAAGCCTTTTTTAACCTGATTAAAAATTCAATTGAGTCGATTGAGGGGAGCGGTACGATCAAGATTACGCACCGTACTACCGAAAAGAATGTTATTGTCACCATTACGGATTCGGGCGTCGGCATCCCAGAGGAAAAAATGAATCTACTCGGGACACCCTTTTTTTCAACAAAGGACGCTGGTACTGGAATGGGACTTGCTCAGGTTTTCTCTGTTGTCTATCAGCATGGTGGGGACATTTCCGTTGACAGCAAATTAAACTTCGGAACTACATTTACAATCCGACTACCAAAACAACATAAATCGATTAATCGAGGTGTTCGAAAGTTGAATTTACTCTATAAAGATTCCATTAAGGAGTTTTTTCTTGAAAACAAAATATATTTTGAAGAGAAGTTGCTGGAGGAAGCCATCAATGTAAAGGACAAAATCCAGGAAATTCATACGGTCGGAAACATTAATCTTCTCAATAATGCTCACAAACTTGTACTCTATGTCGTTGAAGAGCGCGAACACGAGTTAATTACCTTCGCCAAGCGCGAGGGCATGGCTTGGGCTAAAAATTCCTTGACCCTTGCGTTCAAGCTTGAGTGGGTCCAAGCGATTCGCCGTACGCTTTGGGACTTCCTGTATAATTATGACCTATTGTTGGACAATGAAACGGGTCGTGATGCCTTTTTTACACTTGAAAAAAAGATCAATATTCTGCTCGATCATTTCTTAACACACTTTTTTATCAGCTATTCGAAATACAAGGACGAATTGCTAGAATCGCAGAGGCAGTTAGTTGAAAATCTGTCCGTGCCGATTATTCCGATTAACCAGGACACATACATAATCCCGTTGATTGGTGGCATTGACAATCGTCGTGTTGTGACAATCGAGGATAAAATATTATCTACCATTGAAAATGAACATATCCGCACACTAATTATGGATCTGTCAGGTGTCGCCTTCATGGAGGACGAAGTAATCTACCGCTTCATGAAACTCATTGAGGGTGTTAAAATGATGGGCTGCAGAACCGTCCTAACCGGAATCCGTGCCGAAATCGTGAAAAAAATGATTGCACTGGGCATTAGCTTTGCCGATATCGCGGACTCGAAAGGTACCCTGCAACTTGCACTGAAAGATTACTTATTCGTTGAAGATGTGGCGAATTAGTGGGACAAAGGGATAGGGAAAATTCCCTCCGACCCAAAAGAGGCCTTCGGCGATTTTCTGAAGGCCCCGACTATTCTTATAAGCTATTATTTTCAATGACCATGGCGATTCCTTGGCCGCCACCGATGCAGAGGCTTACGACTGCGTATCTTTTTCCCCTGCGTCTTAGTTCGTATGCTGCTGACAATAGGATTCTTGCGCCACTTGCTCCGACTGGGTGACCTAGTGCAACTGCCCCACCGTTGACGTTTGTTTTTTCTCGGTCAAGTCCGAGTTCTTTTTCAACTGCGAGATATTGTGCAGCGAATGCTTCATTTACCTCGATTAAGTCCATATCGGCTAAGCTAAGTTCTGCGCGTTCGAGTGCTTTTTTTATCGCTGGAACTGGACCGATTCCCATGATGGTTGGGTCGACTCCTGCTACTCCCCACGAAATCACCTTTGCAAGTGGCTTGAGTCCATTTTCACTGACCGCTTTTTCACCTGCAACCACAACGGATGCTGCCCCATCATTGATTCCAGATGCATTTGCGGCGGTGACGGTTCCATCGGCAATGAATGACGGGCGCAATTTACTCATCGTCTCCACATTCGCGTTCGGCTTGATATGTTCATCTTTTTCTACTAATATACTACCTTTTCTCGTTTTCACCTCGACGGCGACGATTTCTTCCGCAAAGGTTCCATTCTCAGACGCTTTTGCTGCTCTTTGATTCGATTCGATTGCAAATTTGTCCTGCTCCTCCCGGGAGATCGAATACTTCTTAGCTAGCTTTTCAGCCGTCATACCCATTCCTCTTCCCGTGTATTGATCGGTTAGAGTTGTCATTAACATATCCTCAAATTGAAGATTGCCCATTTTTGACCCGGCAAATCGCTGGGAGAAATTCGAGTATGGGGATTGGGACATGTTCTCAGTTCCCCCGGCAAGCACGATGTTAGCATCCCCTACTAAAATATGCTGAGCCGCGGACACGACAGATTGCAGACCGGACCCGCATAGACGGTTGACCATAAATGCGGGAACCTCTTGAGGAATGTCGCTATGTAGAGCGATGTGCCGCGCGAGGTAGGATGCATTTTTTTCAGTATGAATGACGTTACCGTAAATGACGTGATCAATTTGTGCGGGATCGACCTTAGAGCGCTTCATAGCTTCAACAGCGGTGGCACGACCTAACTCGGTTGCACCCGTCCCTGAGAATGAACCTCCAAAACTAGTGAATGCCGTACGAGCTCCGTCGATAATAAAAATTGGTTCCATAGCAAAACCTCCTTTTCACACTAGTTTACCATGTTACCCACAATATGTAATGAATATTCTGACTAGTGTAGATATGAAATGAGGTGTACAAATTATGCACACCTATACTTTGGCAGTATTCAGTTGTTTATGCCGAAACGTGGCTGCATGAAACGGAAGAGGAATATGTATATGTAAGACCCTTAGGTGTAATTCATCGTTGATATCGATGTCGAACTATATGTGACTTTCTACCTATATAATAATCCCTATTTCGACAATATATCTGTGAAGTTAGTCACACTTTTTAACTTTTTTGTATATTTTTAAAAGTTTTTCCATGTTTTGTTTGCTCAAACGTGAAGTTCCACTATAGCATACGTAACATACAGTCACTTTCCAGACCCCACGTACGTAAAGTTTACGCTTTGGACTCCCCTTCTGTTACCGGATAAATTGGACTTACCGGCGGAATACATGAGGAACGCGTTCTTTAAAAGGACCATTTGCGTGGAGTTTGAGAAACTTGCGGAACAGTATAAACCATTGATTTTTCAGGTGATAAAAAGGTTGCAATTGTACGGGGACAGGGAGACGTTTTACCAGATTGGCTTAATTGGACTTTGGGAGGCATCGACCCGCTTTGATTCGGAAAAAGGGGTTGAGTTTTCGACGTTTGCTTTTTCGACGATTCGCGGAAAACTTCTTGATCAGTTAAAAAAGGAGGCACGTTACAAGGAGCACTGCCAGCCTTCTGGAGAGGAGATTTTTATGAAGCTTGCGGATGATTCGGAGGGTTTTTCGGCTGATCTGATCGAAGAATATGGCAAGGGGTTGACGGTAAACCAGGTGAAGTGGGTTCAAGGGCGGATTATTGAGGATAAAAGCTATAAGGAAATTGCGGTTGAGCATGGAGTTACCGTGGAATCGGTGAAGTCCTGGGGACGCCAGACTGTTAAGAAATTGCGGCAAATTATTATGGTAGAAGGGTAATTTTTTTCAAATAAACGTTTAATTGAATTTTTGGGGGCAGTGGACCCGGGTTTAAGGTTCAAACAAGCGCTTGTTTGAGTCTCGGCGGCATTTTTCGAGGATAATGAATGTTTTAGGATTGCGGCAATGGGAAACAATGTATGTTGAGGTGAGGACATGATTAAGAGGTTGCTGATTCTCGCAATCATTGTGGAGCTTGGTGTGTTCTGGTATGTGCACCAGGATAAGGCTTCCATCCCGGTTCAGGTGGAGGAATTGCCACAGCGTGAGCTCTTTTTGGACATGAAAAAGGTCCCTGCTGATGAACCAGCACCGGCGGTTGAGGCTTCCGCAACGATTGACCCTTTGTTGGCTGAAATAAAAGACAAATATACGGGTAAATTTGGGAATTTAGAAAAGGAAACAAAAAAAAAGGCAAAGGATCTACTGGCGCGGGCTAAGGCAGATTTCATAGAGGAATCAACCGACGGCATCGCTGTTTTGCAGGTCATGAGCAGCTATTATAACGAGTTCAAGACGCTTGAAAAAGAAACCGACGAAGCCTTCGAGCAAACCTACTTGCAGTTTGAAACTGAGCTTGAGGCTGGTGGTTATTCGAAGGACGAGGCCGTTATCTTCCGGGAACAATACGAGGAAAAGAAGAAGAAAATGTATAAAAAGGCGCTGGATGTGCAAGGGAGTTATGAGTGAGGGTGTGGGGTACGTGAGTTTGTGCCCTAGCCGGGGATCGTAGATACTATGGGTTAAACCGCTGTTACTTTTGTCTGGGTAATAAAAAAGAGTAGATGCGCTAACACCTGACATGCCGTAAAGAATATTTAGGTGTTAATCAAAAGGAAGTAACTACTCTTACCTTGGAGTGGCGGGGCGGTTACTTCTTTTTGTTATGCATTTTTATTGCAAATGGCCCCACAAAAGTTGAATTAAGAGCTTATAATGCGTATAATAAAGATATAATAAAAAATGATCAGGTGCG
>NZ_JBALOX010000070.1:38961-68826 GCF_036965165.1 Bacillus sp. JJ1521
GCGGTTACTTCTTTTTGTTTGCAACGACCAACATGACCACAATTGTTATGAGCCCTAGCAAAACTAAATTAGATTGCACTGCCACTGACATTGCCTCGTATATCGTCATCTGACCACCTCCAAACTTTTCAGGAAGTGGCTAACCGCCCACCCGCTTTATGTAACTGTACCTCTATTTTAACATTTCTGATAATAGATTACTAGTAAAACAAGAACATTTGTTCTGTTTATTTTCACACAAAATGGGAACACCATTGTGCTAAAATATAGAAAAAACTAGTAAAGGAGCACTCCTCTATGAATTTTTACGATAAATTAATTTCAGATTATGATTTTTCCCTAGATAAAAATGGTGTAAGTGGAGAGCGTTTGGCATCTCGGCTAGCGGCTTTATCAGAAATCGGTCTAACTTCCAATAACGGCTCACACCGAATCGGATTTTCCCGCGAAGAAAAGGCTGCGAAGGATATGGTGAAAAAGTGGATGGCGGAAGCTGGGCTCACGGTAACGGAGGACGGTGCTGGTAATGTATTCGGACGTCTCGATAGCAAGAACCCTAGTCTACCTGCTATCCTGTCCGGCTCCCATGTTGATAGTGTTCCGAATGGTGGACATTTCGATGGTCCACTTGGTGTGCTTGCGGCACTCGAGGTTGTTGAGGCTTGGAAACAAACTGGCTTCATGCCGGAACGATCATTTGAGGTGGTCATTTTTACAGACGAAGAAGGCGCACGATTTAACGGTGGTTTCAGCGGAAGTTCCTCGATTATTGGTGAGGCGACACGAGAGGAACTCCTTCCGAAAGTGGACATCCATGGTGCCCCTTTTTCAAAGGTCTTAGAAGACATTGGGCTTTCAGTTGACGATTTTTTCAATTCAAAAAGGGATCTTTCAAAGCTTGAGGCGTTTGTGGAAATACATATTGAGCAAGGAAAAAGATTGGAGCGTGCAGGGGTGCCAGTCGGGATTGTGACCGGGATCGCAGGGCCTTGTTGGTTAAAAGTGAAGTTTTCGGGTCGTGCTGGACATGCGGGCAACACGCCAATGGACGACCGCAGGGATGCGTTGGTTGCAGCTAGCCAATTCATCTATGAGGTCCAATCTCTACCCAGTCGGGTTAGCTCATCAGCGGTCGCAACCGTTGGAAAGGTTGATGTGCTGCCAAACGGAGTGAACGTCATTCCTGGTGAAGTTCGCCTTACTGTCGACATTCGCGATATTAATAAGGAAACACGGGATCAACTCGTTGACTTGGTGATTGAAAAAGCAAAGTCAATTTCCACGAC
Organism: Bacillus sp. JJ1521; assembly: GCF_036965165.1. Classification (NCBI taxonomy): domain Bacteria; kingdom Bacillati; phylum Bacillota; class Bacilli; order Caryophanales; family Bacillaceae; genus Bacillus; species Bacillus sp. JJ1521. The sequence goes on from NZ_JBALOX010000070.1 coordinate 40,248, forward strand.
AAATGGGATTGATCTTCAGTATGAAGAAACATTGCGTGAAGCACCTGTTCCTATTAGCGAAGAAATGCAGCAAAAGCTCGAGAAATCTGTTGTGGCACAAGGGATTAAACCGGTGTATTTACCAAGCGGTGCAGGTCATGACTCGATGATTGTAGGACACGTGTTACCGGTGGCGATGATTTTCGTCCAAAGCAAAGATGGCATCAGTCATAACCCAGCGGAGTGGTCCTCCTTAAGCGACTGCGTACAATCTGTACATGTGTTGAAGGATTTTGTCGAGGGATATGATCGATAAAAAGCTCGATTCGAAAAAGGCATTCTCTCATTTTGTACGGGGGAATGCTTTTTTTCGTATTCTTACGAGGTAGGTTGGTCTTTTACTTCAGGATTTGCGTCTTTCATATGATTTTTGCGTCTCTTTTTCAAGATTTGCGTCTATCTCCTAATATTTGCGTCTCTTTTTTGGGATTTGCCTCTATCCCCCGATATTTGCGTCTACTTTTCAGGATTTGCGTCTTTCCCATTATTTTTGCGTCTACTTTTCAAGATTTTCCTCTGCACCCTGTTATTTTCGTCTCTTTTTCAAGATTTGTGTCTATCTCCTAATATTTGATTCCCCGTCGCTATTTTGCGTCCACACCTTAATAACAAATGCACCCTCCCCCACTTGTTCGACCCACGATTTGCATATATTTGTTGAAAATTGGTAATATTAACCTTTATCTAAATGGAATAAAGGGGTGGATCAATATGCAGTTGGATCATTTTATCATGATAGCGATGTGGATTTTAGGCTCGGGTGGATTTTTTCTGTTGATCACTCGTCAAAATCGTCGCGAAGGTCTTTTTGCTCTATTAGTATTTCAATCATTTATTTGGATTTGTGACATGTTTTCTTTTTATTATGGGTTAATAAGTGCACCAGTCCGGGAATTCCCTAAAGCGACGGGTCTGCCTATTACCATCAATTACTTTTTCTACCCACTATTGTTTTCCATCTATTATGTCCATCAAAGAAAAATGGAAAATTCGCGGTTTCGATGGATAGCATTTTTCGCATCAGTCTCGATCGTCACAGTCATTGATATTCTGATTGAGCGATACACGCAATTATTAGAATATCAAACCATGACATGGTATTGGATGCTAGTTTACATCGGATTTCTTTTTTTCGTGAGCCAGGTTTGTTGTCATTGGTTTTATCGTCAAAAAAGCCATTCAAGCAAGCGGTGGATAACCAATGAGAATTGAATGGTGGATTTTGTTGGCTGTTTACATCATAGCAATCGGAATTCTTTTTTTGATCCCCAAAAACAAAATTCGCCTGGCAGTAGTTGCGTTTTTATTCAAACAGGTAATTACCATTTTCACTGGTTTGTTGGTCGTTGAGTTAGGATTGCTTGAATACCCGATACGTTTATTTCCTACTGTCAATCGGGCAAGCTTCACATTTGAGTATTTTGCATTTCCGGTCGTATGCGCCCTTTTTAATGTTCGGTTCCCGAATAACCGTAGGACCCTTATTCAATTAGGTTACTATGTTGCATTCTGCACAGTGTTAACTATTGCTGAAATTTTTATAGAAAAATACACCGAGCTTATCACGTACATACATTGGGGCTGGTATACTACTTGGATTTCATTATTTCTTACCTTTTATCTGACGCGTTTATTTTGCAAGTGGTTTTTTGCAAACGTTCGATGAGTCCCATTTTTCCAACTCCCACCATTTACAAATCCCACAGCAAGTCATATAATACGAACATACCATTTGAATATCGGCATTCACTCATATAATCACGGGGATATGGCCCGTAAGTTTCTACCAGCGCACCGCAAATGTGCTGACTATGAGTGAGCAATGGGAATGCATTTTATGCTTATTCCACCTTCCTTCGTTAGAAGCCTGAAGGTCATTGACTCACTCGTAATGGGGAGTGCAATGATGTTCAGGCTTTTTCATTTATAGGAGGTTGTTCAAAAAGTCCGGTGAAAATGACACATCGAATTTCTTCGTTGGCTTGCTTTTCCGCTCCTCACGTATTTGTTACATACGTTCCGGTGCTCAAAGCTTCGCCGCCTTGAACTTCTTGGTCCTTTTCATCCTCCTTTTTGAACACACATTTAAAGGAGGAAACTTAAATGCAACTTTTACAACAAAAAATCATCAACGAAGGTACTGTCCTTTCCGACCACGTCCTAAAGGTCGACGCCTTTTTAAATCATCAAATAGATCCTGTGCTAATGGTCGAAGTCGGCAAAGAATTTGCGTGCCGCTTCCAAAATGACCACATCACAAAGGTTTTGACAATCGAATCCTCTGGGATTGCGCCTGGAATGATGGCAGCTCTTGAACTTGGTGTGCCGGTGATTTTTGCTCGAAAAAGAAAATCTCTTACACTCGTAAACGACTTGCTCACGGCGTCAGTTCATTCTTTTACGAAAAATGAAACCAATGAAATCTCCGTTTCTAAAAAATTTCTTGAACCAACCGATAATGTGCTGATCATCGATGACTTTTTGGCAAACGGGCAAGCTGCACTTGGTCTAGCTAGCATCGTAGAGTTAGCTGGCGCTAAAACCGCTGGAATCGGAATTGTTATTGAAAAATCCTTCCAAGACGGTGGACAATTGCTTCGCGACAAAGGTTTCAAGGTCGAATCTCTTGCACGAATCCAATCTTTACAAGGTGGAAAAGTTACATTTTTAGAGGAAATGGAGGTTGTTCGCTAATGCAAAGAAACGTATTCAAAACCGCTTCTCTAGGAATTCAGCACGTACTCGCTATGTACGCAGGTGCCGTGATTGTTCCACTCATCGTCGGTGGAGCTATCGGGTTATCAGGTGAGCAGCTCACGTACCTCGTTTCAATTGACTTATTAATGTGCGGAATCGCAACGCTTCTACAAGTGTGGAAAAATAAATACTTCGGTATCGGGCTTCCAGTCATGCTCGGATGTACATTCACAGCGGTCGGACCGATGATTGCAATCGGAGGGCAATACGGGATATCCGCGATTTACGGTTCGATTTTAGCTGGCGGTGTGTTTCTCGTTCTCATTTCTACTATCTTTGGTAAACTCGTAAAATACTTCCCGCCGGTTGTGACTGGGTCAGTTGTTACCATTATTGGGATCACGCTTATTCCAGTTGCAATGAACGACATGGCGGGCGGTGTTGGAAGCGCGGATTTCGGTTCGATTCAAAACCTTGCCCTATCATTTGGAACGTTATTTTTTATCTTAGTGTTGTATCGTTTTGCAAAAGGTTTTATGCGTCAAATTTCCATTTTACTTGGGTTAATTGTTGGAACAGCTGTTGCTTATTTCTTAGGCAGGGTTGATTTTTCAGCAGTTGCCGATGCGTCGTGGATGCACATGCCGAAACCGTTCTACTTCGGAATGCCAACGTTCGAACCATCCGCGATCATTATGATGATTTTAGTTTTAATCGTGGGGCTTGTTGAAGCATCGGGCGTTTACTTCGCACTCAGTGATATCACTGGTAAAAAGCTATCAGAAGAAGAGATATCAAAGGGATATCGAGCAGAAGGAATTGCGACCATTTTGGGTGGAATTTTCAACGCATTCCCTTATACAACCTACTCACAGAACGTTGGACTCATTCAGCTTTCAGGTGTAAAAAAGAACACTGTAATCTACGCAGCTGGGGCATTTTTAATCATACTAGGATTCCTTCCAAAAGTCGGCGCGTTCACAACTGTCATCCCGACACCAGTTCTCGGTGGCGCGATGCTTGCAATGTTTGGTATGGTCATCTCTGCGGGTATCAAAATGCTAAGCAAAGTTGACTTTTCATCACAAGAAAATCTATTAATCATGGCATGCTCAATCGGAATGGGACTCGGCATCACAACCGTCCCAACCCTATTCGCAAGTCTGCCAGAAGGCATCCAAATCATAGCCAACAACGGAATCGTCATCGGAAGCCTAACAGCCATCCTCATGAACTTCATCTTCATGAAGAAGCCGAATGATACAAAGGTGCAGATGTTGGAAGGGCAGAAGGCTTCGTAGGGTCAAGTCTCAAAGTTACAAAAAGGGGTCCAGTTGGACCCCTTTTTTGATACTTTCTTGTACTCTCCTCTAAAACAGCACTTTTTTAATCATTTTTTGGTAGTAAGTCAACTATTGCACTAGGTCTATCGCCGATAATTTGCTTCTATCGGCGTTAACTATTTTCTAGTTCTTCAACGACTCAATCCCGATCCAAATTTAATAGCCAAGGCCAGAAGGCTAAACAACTTAGGTTGATTGCAAATAGAAGAGCGGCAGACCAAAACATTTTCAGTACTATTAAAAAGAGTAGCTAACCATCCTTTGGTTGAATCTGGCCGGCTACTTTTTTCTGTGTTTATCGACCATCAAAACAATTGAAAAAGGCCCTATCAAAACTAAATTTGATGTGGCGGTTATGAGTCTGAATAGGGTTATTAATTTTTAATTGTTACGTGGGGACGGTTTTCATTCTGCCGGTTTGGTTGGGTGGGAATCGTTTTTTTACGCGCTACTAAAAAGAGCCGCCCCACTAAGTGGAACAGCTCAGTAAATTTATTCAAATAAAGGACTCACAGCTTTTTCGTTGTGGATGCGATCGATTGCGTTGACTAGCAATGGTGCCACTGAAATGGTTGTGATTTTATCAATTTGTTTTTCTTCTGGTAATTGAATGGTATTTGTGATGACCAATTCTTGAATTGGTGAAGATTCAATTCTTTCAATCGCTGGACCAGATAGGACTGGGTGTGTACAGCATGCGTATACTCCCTTTGCCCCCATTTCCTTTAATGCTTTTGCAGCAATGGTTATTGTTCCGGCTGTATCAATTAAGTCATCGATAATGATGGCATTTTTCCCTTCAATATTACCAATGATGTTCATAATTTCTGCCACATTTGGCTTTGGACGGCGTTTATCAATAAAGGCAATTGGCACATTTAGTTGGCTTGCCAATTTTCTTGCCCGAACAACTCCACCTTGGTCAGGGGCAACGACTACAACATCGTCAAGCTCTTTTCCAGCAAAATATTCCGCTAGAAGTGGTACGCCTAGTAATTGATCCACAGGAATATCGAAAAACCCTTGGATTTGTGGTGCGTGAAGGTCCATTGTCAAGACCCTGGTTGCACCCGCTGTTTCTAGTAAATTTGCGATCAACTTTGCCGTGATTGGCTCACGTGATCTTGCTTTACGGTCCTGGCGTGCATACCCGTAGTATGGAATCACAACGTTAATGTCTTTTGCAGAAGCTCTTTTTAACGCGTCAATCATAATCAATAATTCCATCACATGTTCGTTTGCTGGCTGTGAAGTCGATTGGACCAAGTATACCTCACTTCCACGTACACTTTCTTCTATGTTTATATGTATTTCACCATCACTAAAACGAGATACTGTACTTTTTCCTAACTCGCAGCCAAGTAACGTCGCCATTTCCTTAGCTAGTTTTGAATTGGAATTTAAACTAAACATTTTAAAACACTCATTCAATTGGTAAGCCACTTTTCGTCCTCCAAGCAAATATAGTCTATATATAATATAACCTATCTTTACAATCTTTACATAGTGCCTAGTTACACTTTTCGACAAAAACTTTGTGAAACCCTATAAAAAAGACACCACATATGTGATGTCCTACTTTATCAACTACGCTTTTGCATATTTGCCGCCCAGATTTTTTAGGCCCACACGACGTGGGTCACAAAGACGTTGCCACAGGACGTGGCGTCCTTAGTCTTTGATCCTAAGCTCGAAAAGTTTCCTTTAAAAATCTGTGGCATCCGCCGGAGGCTTTAACTTTATTCATTCCTGATTTACTAATATAACTTGGTTCAATCCAATAAAATTCATGAAGACCTCTAATGAATAAAGTTAAAACAAAATTGTCTTATTATGATCCACAATAATTCGGTCTTCGAGATGCCATTTTACTCCTCGTGCAAGCACGCTTCGTTCGATGGTTTGCCCGATTTTTTTCAGTCTTGCTACATCGTCACGGTGATCAACGCGCGCGATATCCTGCTCAATAATCGGGCCCTCGTCCAAGTCGTTTGTTACATAATGGGAGGTCGCTCCGATTAATTTTACCCCGCGAGTATAGGCACGCTCATACGGTCTCGCTCCGACAAACGCCGGCAGGAATGAGTGGTGGATGTTGATAATTTGATTTGGATATGCCGCGACAAAATCTGGTGTTAAAACCTGCATGTAGCGCGCGAGCACAATCAAATCAATGTCATACTCTTTTAATAGCTGTAATTGCTGTTCCTCAACCTGTTTACGGATATCCTTGTTCGCTGGAATGTAAACGAATGGAATCCCAAGATTTTCGACAACCGGTCTCGCATCCTCATGATTACTCACGACAACTGCAATTTCCGTCATCAAGTCACCGCTTTGCCATTCCCATAAAAGCTCATGCAAACAGTGGAGCTGCTTGGAAACAAAGATAGCGGTTCTTTTCACATTTTGTACGTTAATTAGCTTCCATTTCATTGAAAACTTTTCAGCAACCTTTAAAAAAGCAGATTCCATCTTCTGCTCTTTCTCCGCTAAGGATGGGCAGTCAAATTCGATTCGAAGATAAAAGGTTCCTTCTTGATGGTGTGTGGAATACTGGCTGGATTCAATGATATTTGCGTCGAATGAATATAAAAATTGAGAGATGGCCATCACGATTCCCGGTTGGTCCGGGCAACTCACCAATAGTCTTCCGTGATTCTGATGTTTGCTTTGAAACTCTTCCTTGTTAAAATACATGTTCATAACCTCACATTGATTAATGAGAAATATTATAACAGTATCGTAGAGAGTTGTCTAAATAATTCAGTATTTTTTCAGATCAGAGGGACAGGTTCCGTGTCCCACAAATTCAACCTGGGAAAGTGGACCTGTCCCCGTGTCCCTTCTATTCATTCGCCAATTTTTCAATTAAAAGCGCAACAAGCGCACTTCTTACCGGCATCTGTGAGATGAGCAGATGCTCGTTTGAAGCGTGGGCCCCGTCACCAACTGGTCCTAGCCCATCTAAAGTTGGGGCAAATTGTGATGCGAAGCTACCATCGCTTCCCCCGCCACTCGCCTGTTCTTCCAAGTTAAAATCAAGATATTCCTTCGCCAATTCCTTTGCTGTTTCAAACATTTTTGTGATCTCCGGTGTTTTTTCCATGACCGGTCGATTGATGCCACCTGTAACCTCGATTGTTAAGCCTTCTTTAGATGGCGTCAATCCTTGAATCAACGGAATAACTCTTTCAAATTCGGCGTTATTTTCCACACGTAAATCCAATTCAGCCTCTGCCTCTGCAGCGACCACATTGGATGCACTCCCGCCTTTTACAAGTCCGATATTTAAGGTAGTTCCTTTTTCGAAGTCTGTTAATCCATGCAAATAAAGGGTTTGCCTGGCAAGCTCTTCGATTGCACTTATTCCTTTTTCAGGCTCTATCCCGGAGTGGGCAGCAAGTCCCGTTACTTTTATCGTGAACATGCCGACACCTTTGCGGGAAGTTTTCAACTTTCCTTTTTTGGAGGCTGCCGCGGATTCTAGAACTAGTACATATTTGCTCTTTTTCGCTTCCACTTCGATTAATGCTCGTGAAGAATCACTTCCAATTTCTTCATCAGACGTAAACAACATGACAACCTTGGTTTTCAAAGGAACCTGGAGTGTTTTAAGAGCATTTAGTGCAAACAACCCTTGCACGATACCCCCCTTCATATCAAATGAACCCGGTCCATAAAGTTCGTCTCCATCAATGTGGAATGGGAGATTTTCAAGTGTGCCCTTTGGCCACACCGTATCCATATGCGCTAAAATCAAAATCTGCTCATCACCCTCGCCAAGTTCACAGCGAAAATGGTCACCAAAGTGTTCATTGTCAAACCTTTGGACCCGGCCACCAACATATTTTTTATAAAGCAACTGAACCTGCTCACCCACCTGGTCCACCGCTTCTTTATCATGAGACGGAGATTCCAACTCCACTAGGCTCTTCAAAACCTCCACCATCTCTGACTCTTTCTCTTTCAAAAATGCCACAACTTGCTGTTCCATTACAAAGCCACCTTTTCATGGGACGGAGGGTTCTTTGTCCCACCTATTTTTACCTGGGACGGGGAACCTGTCCCCGTTACCCTTCAAAATTCATATATTATAACAATATTACAACAATTGAACCCATGCTACTCTTTTTGTAGCATGGGCTTGAATTTTCTATTTGGTGACTGGCACTCTTTTTAAAAAGTGATCTAAAAATTTTGGAGCGTCGACTTCGGTGCATACATGGATTTTTGGGTCTACATCAGGGTTTGGAACTGTTTTTCCATCTTCTTCGCCATTGGTAATCACATCGACTCCTATGTACTTCGTCTTTACAAAGCTCGGGTCAATGGCCACACCTACTGCCAACGGATCGTGCAGGCCGCAGCCACCGATTCCGGGGTTAACGGATTCATAGAAGTCATGATAAAAACTAACCATGTCCGCAAAAAAATCGCCCGTCTCGGAACCTCGCCATGCGTTTACATTATCCCTTGGCAACAATGTTTGCATCGTCACATCTAGCCCTACCAAAGTTATCGGTAATCCCAATGACAACACGATTCTTGCAGCTTCAGGGTCGGTAAAAATATTCGCCTCTGCGTGTGGCGTCGCATTTCCTGGCACAAAGACCGCACCGCCCATTATCACGACGTTTCCAACAAGCCCTGTAATCTCTGGGGCTTTTTGAATCGCAAGAGCCAAGTTCGTTAATGGTCCAACCGCGATAATGGTCACCTCATGTGGAAGTTTTTTTACCTGATCTATGATAAAATCGACCGCAGACTGGGCTTCAGCGGACGCATCAGGTTCAAAATCCAACATATTTCCTAACCCATCTTCCCCGTGTACCTTTTTCGCAAAACCTTCACGATTCCCACGAGCAAGTGGCGTTGCCGAACCTGTAAAAACCGGGATTCTTTTTCCAAGCTTCTCTAAAACCGCTAGCGTGTTTCGAGTCGCCTCATCAACCGCAACATTTCCGTAGCTTGTCGTTAATCCAAGGATTTCAAGCTCCGGTGAATTCACGGCATAGGCAATCGCCATCGCATCATCAATTCCCGTATCCACATCAAAAATAATTTTCTTCATGGTTTACCTCCTAAATTCTTGCGTTTCATCTAAAGTTGGCATTGAGGCTTGTGCGCCTTTTTTCGTAACTGTTAACGCGCCAACTGTGTTTGCAAATTCAGTTGCATCTTGCAGATTTTTCCCGCCAACGAGGGCTGTTGCGAGAGCGCCCGCAAATGCATCGCCTGCTGCGGTCGTATCAACCGTAGTCACAGTGAATGGGTCGACAAAAAACGATTCTGTGTCCTTCAACACGACGACGCCTTTCCCACCAAGCTTTGCAAATACCGTGTCAACACCCTTTTTCAGGAGTTTGGTGCTTGCCGTTTTTGCAGTTTCCGCATCCGAAATTTTTGCATCAGCCACAATTCCTAACTCGCTCTCATTTGGAACGAGGTAGGTCACTTTTTTATAAAGATCGTCTGGAAGCTTCTGTGCTGGCGCAGGATCGAGCATTACCGGAACATTATATGTATGAGCGATATTCGCAACTTCAAGAACGGTATCCAGAGGAATCTCGAGCTGCATCATCACAAGCTTCGCCTCTCGAATGACTTGCTCGTGTTTTCTTACGTATTCAGGTGTCACATAGTCGTTTGCCCCCGGTGAAACAATGATGCTATTTTCCCCATCTGCATTTACGCTTATGACAGCCACGCCTGACGATACACCGCGAATTTTTTCGATATTTGAAGTATCCACCCCGACTTCGTTCAAGCCTTTTAAAAGCTGCTCACCAAAAATGTCTTCTCCGACGCACCCGAGCATCGCAACCGATACCCCAAGTTTCGAAGCCGCATACGCTTGGTTGCCGCCTTTTCCACCATTCCCCGTAAAAAAGCCATGCCCCAGGACCGTTTCGCCCCATTCCGGACGCTGCTTCACATTCACCACCATGTCCACATTCAAGCTTCCTACCACAACAATATCCGCACCCATCTGACTTCCCCCAATCTTTTAAAAAACAAGATTATAATATAGAATATTATAGACAAATTACCAAACAGTAGCAAAACTAGCGAACTGTAAAACATGAAGGAGGAATATTTTTATGCATAAAACAGCGGATATTATGGAAGCAACAAATTACATATTAAGCAAAACAGACCACCGCCCGACGAATGGAATGATTCTCGGTTCGGGACTTGGCACACTTGCAGATGAAATTGAAAATGCGATAGTCATTCCTTACAACGAGATCCCTCATTTTGCAAAGTCTGAGGCTGAAGGTCATGCAAATGAGCTTGTGATTGGACAATTGATGGGGAAAACAGTTGTTGCGATGAAGGGGCGATTTCACTATTATGAAGGCTTCACTCTAGATGAAGTGACGTTTCCTGTACGTGTAATGAAAGCACTTGGCATCGAACAGCTTCTTATCACGAACGCTTGTGGCGCCATAAATACGAGCTTTACTCCTGGAGATTTAATGTTAATTACTGACCATATCAATTTAGTCGGGACGAATCCGCTAATTGGTCCTAACAATTCGGAATTAGGTACCCGTTTCCCTGACGTGTCCGAGGTTTATAACAAAGGTTTGCGTGGAATTGCTGCTGAAGTAGCTAGTGAAAATGGGATTACATTGCAGCAGGGCGTGTATGCATGGTGGAGTGGACCCGCATATGAAACGCCTGCTGAAATTCGGATGATTCGTACCCTCGGAGCTGACGCAGTTGGTATGTCAACCGTTCCAGAGGCGATTGTTGCAACTCACTCTAGCATGAAGGTGCTTGGTATTTCTTGTCTTACTAACATGGCATGTGGCATTCTTGATCAACCGTTAAGCCATGAAGAAGTGATTGAAGTAGCAGGTAGAGTTAAAACTAAATTTATTCAGTTAGTGAAGGGGATATTGGAGAGAGTCTAATCGTATACACCAACAGGTGGTTCCTGTGTCCAAAACTAGATATGGAGTTAACCTAATGGATCATGCTTTAGAAGATGGAAAAATTAATAGAAGAAGAAATCTAGAGGAACATTTTTGATTTTCACATCAAACAGCGCAATTGTACCGTATTAAAGTTTACAGGCCCTTGCAATCATGCAATGGCCTGTAAGATCTGCTTTTTATTGCGTGGATTAGCACTTCCCCACACGGGTTTGCGTCTTCTCACACATATTTGCGTTGCCCCAGACATTTATTCGCCGGCTCACAGAGATTTGCGTTATCTCAGGCATATTTGCGTCGATTCACGAATTTATGCGTCGCCCCAGACTTTTTTGCGTCGATTACCAAAGATTTGCATCGTACCATGGATATTTGCGTCAACTCCTACTTTTTTGCGTCGGTTTTCATGTTTTTGCGTCGAATACCAAATATTTGTGTCACCCGCGTACTTTTTCGCCACATACCCAAAACATTTCAATTCCCAATCCCAACCACGAAACAAGGCAGGGGACTTCGCCCCTGCCTCTTTTTTACTCCCTTTCAAAGTCCAGCACGACTGCGGTTGCAGCACCTAAGGACTGAGAATAGGGCTCATTATTAAAATAAATTTGTGTTTTGGAATATGGAATCTTGAGGGCATTTTGCTCAAGATGAATCAATAATGATTGTTGAAAAGTCTCATAATGATTATATGGGCTATCTATTACAATCGTACCTGGATTTAGCAAATGGATAATATTGATCAGGGAGGATGCCAAATAAATGCCGTACTTTTTGATTTGTTCCTGTAGAAGCTGCTCCCTACCATCGGGTGACTCCTCAAACTCCATTTGATCCAGCCATTCCTGGAATGCTTTTCGGCTTATCATTTTCTCTAAACAGCCGCGTTGGCCGCAACCGCACAATGGTCCATTTGCATCAACTGAAATATGGCCAATCTCACCGGAAGTCCAACTGTCGCCATTCCAAATCTGTCCCTCGGAAGTAAAAGCTCCACCGATTCCATCGCCGATTCGAATATAAAACGAGCTGCCAGAACATGTTTCATCCTTCATCCCAGCGGAGCACAAAGAAGCCATATTGACATTGTTTTGTACAATAATCGGAACAGATATCCACTGCTTCAGTTCTTCACTGACATGGATATTCTTCCAACCAAGATTCGTGGAATGATCGACAATTCCTTCGTTCGCATTTACAATTCCAGGAATTCCAATCCCTAAGCCTACCACTTCTGGGTGTTCGACCAACAGGTTCTCAACGATTTTTCGAATCTCCAAACAAACCGTTCCCCAGTCTTTTCCGTCTACTTCACAAAACCCGCTCTCAACTGCATCCAAATAAAAATCGGTCACCATATATTCGATACCATCGTGGTGAATCGCAATTCCAATTGCTTTAAAAGCATTTTGATTTAATTCAATGACGACCTTTGGACGACCAGCCTTTTTTAGATCCTTGACTCCGACCTCTTTAATGATGCCGTCCTTTACATATTGATCGACAATCAGTGAGATGGTATTTTTGCTAACTCCCATCGCTTTCGCCAAATCTTTTCTAGAGGTCTGTTTATATTGCCGCAATAGGGACAATACCTTTTTCTGATTTTGTTCTCGTAAAACTCCCGGGCCTCTTGTTTTCATTTCTCTTTCCTCATCTCTCATCCACAAACATACCGTTATTATACCAATTGGACCCTTATAATTTCTTAATTTTATGCTTAAATCGTGAAATAAACTGATTATTCCATTCGTCGCCACCGGTGGCGTTTCCGCTTTTCCAAATCGGCGGCTGAATACCTTGCTCTACTAGTTTGGCCGTCGCCTCCATGGAGATGGAATTTACAATATAGGCGTTCACAAATGTTGAGACCGCTCCTACTTTTTGCTCCAGATTCTCAATTTCAATCACCGCATCACCGACATCAATTTTTGAATCAATGGCGAGATCAACGACTTCATGCAGATTATGTTTAGATGGATGTCTCGCGGGATGTTCCTTTGGTGTATCAAGTGCATGCTGCTTTGAGGAAACTCCAATCGTTTTTACCCCTAGCCGTTTTGCTTCCAAGGCTGTGTCAATTGTAGCTGCATTAATTCCATACGCATTTATAATGATTAATAGATCACCAGATTTTAATTCATAATCCTCTAACACAATCTTACCATATTCAGGTGTTCGCTCCATCGCCATCGACCTTAAAGCGCCGCCACTTAATAATGTTCCTTCATCTAAAATGGCACTCACATGCATCAACCCGCCTGCGCGAAAAAATAACTCCTGAGAAGCAAGATTTGAGTGCCCGCCTGGTCCGTATGCATAGACAATTTTATCTTCTTTTATCTGATTTGCTACCATCTCCGCGGCTTGCATGATATTCTCTGATTCCGTTTCAATTACTTGATCCATATAGTTTTTCACTTTTTTATAGTATTGCAGAGCATACCTCATTCCTTATCACTCCTATATAAAACCTTCCCAGCCTTGATAGTTTCGACCACTTCCATACTCTTTTCAAATAAAATAAGATCGGCAGGAGCTCCTACTTGAAGGCCACGCTCAAGCCCCATGATTTTTGCGGGTAACACTGATGCCTTATCAATCGCCGTTGGTAAATCTGTAATTCCCATTTCAACGATTCGGTTTACACCCCAGAGGATACTTTGGGCCGACCCGGCTAGTAATCTCGGTTCTCCTCTTAAGTGAAGCCGACCTTCTTCTGTTAATGTCACTTCTCCACCAACAGCAGCAATATAATCTCCCGGTGGCAAGCCTGCAAGTGCCACACTATCACTAATGATGACCATTTTATCTTTTTTTACTTTTTCAATCACTTTTAAAACGGAGGACGGAAGGTGAAACCCATCTGCAATCACAGTTGTCGCCAGTTCATCCTCTGCCAACTGGTCCCATAAATAGTTCGGATGTCTCGGCAGCATGACATGTGCGCCATTGCCCAAATGGGTCGACATTTTTGCACCTGCTTTGACTGCTTTCTGAATCTGCTCTGTGTTTGCATTTGTATGACCGATTGAAACGAGCACTCCAGAATCAGAAGCCAATTTTATTACTTCATCGGCATGCTCCCACTCAGGTGATAATGTAATGATTTTAATTAAACCATATTCATTTAATCTCTGAAAAAACTTCCAATCTGGTGCTTGTATATATTCTTTGTTATGGGCTCCCCGAGGTCCATCCTCGACTGATAAAAATGGACCTTCTAAATGAATGCCCTCAATCATTTGTCGGGCGAGCTCATTTTTCAAAACGGCGTTGGAAATTGCATTAACCAGTTTCAACATATTTTCAGAGGAGTTCGTAATAATAGTTGGATAAAATGATGTCACACCTTGTTCGAGTAAACTCAAACAAACTTTTTCAATATCTGACTCACTTATATCGAGGGAATTAAAATCAACCCCCATATACCCGTTTACTTGTAAATCAACAAATCCAGGAGCAATATAGGTTTCATTTTTCACGTCAGCTAATTCGATCGATTTAATGATTCCGTCCCTAATCTCGATGCGTATCCCGATATTAGTTTTATAATGGATGCCCTCAATGGTAACCATTTTATTCATCTCCAAATGAGTCTTGATCCACGTAAAGGAATGCTTGCTCATGTGTTCGTAAAATGGAAGCAGGACATTCTGTACTAATTGGGCCATTTATAGTTTGATAGACGGCATCTCGTTTCGTACTTCCCGGAACAATACAGTACATTGCTTTCGCTGACAATAGGGTTGGAATTGTGAGTGTCAAGGCATGCGTAGGAACCTCTTCAAGCGTTGCAAAACAGCCGTCATTTACTTGCTGCTGCCTGCACATGGCATCCAATTCAACCTTCTTGACTACCTTCTTATCTTGGAAATCTGCAACCGGAGGGTCATTGAATGCAATATGGCCATTTTCCCCAATACCAAGACAAACAATGTCGATCGGTTGTTCCTGAAGAAGCTCGGTATAGCGTTCAAGTTCTTTTTCATTTGAGCCATCAATGAGATGAACCTCTTTAAATGGAACTCTCGTAAACAATCTTTCTTTTAAAAAGTTTTGAAACAGCTGTGGCGCTTCCTGATCAAGTCCCACATACTCATCCATATGAAAAGCGATGATTTGATTCCAGTTAATTCGTTCGTCGCTTATTAGATGTTGTAGAAACTCATTTTGTGACGGGGCAGCAGCAAACACCATGCGAATCTCCTCCTGCTCCTTCTGAAGCTTTACAATTTTTTCTGCTACATCACGTGCCGCATATTCCCCCATTTCATAACGAGTTTCGAAAACGTAGTATGCTAATTGATCCTTATGTCCACTTCTTTTTACAGTCATTTTTCATTCACCTTCTAGTATGTTATCAATTGCGGTCTGGATTCTTTTTTCAGTTTCTATGTGAAAAGGCGCTGGCAAGCCAAAATAATATATAAACTCCTCGGCCTCATAGCCACCCTCCAAAGCTTGAGTTTGGGTTGGAATGTATCCGATCATGCCGTTGCTATAACCGAGGGCTAAGACTCGCGGATCAAGTCTTCTTATATACTCACCGTACCCCTGAACCATTTCACCGTTAAAAAAGATGAATCTAAGCTCAGGACTTATTTCCACATATTGAATTTCTAATAAAGTTTCGTTTTTCCTTATATGTTTTTTCCAAATCTCAAGAACTTCGTGTTCAATCTCTTCATTTACGGCATAGTCGGTTTTGAAATGTAAAGGCAATTTAACGTATCGGCCTTGTATATGGCGACAAATGATTGATTCTTCCTTACCTCCAGATAAAATATCCTCGGCAAGTTGGTTACCAATCGCTTCCATGTCACGAAGGTTGCCCCTATAAAACTCATTTCCTTTAATTAACGCCGGTCTGACATCTCCACAGCATCCTTGTAAAAAACCTACCACCGCTTGGGGATACTTCTCTTTTAACCGAGAACAACAAACTCCCGTATATTCAGCAGAAACAATATTTGCATCCGTTGATGTCGGATGGCAGGAAAAATGAATCAGCATTGCCTTTGTTTCTTGTTTTTCATTTTCAAATTTTATCATCGTTACATCTTTGTTTATTGGAACATTCGGATTTGGCATCATCCGAATATTATTTTCATCCTTTAATCGGCGGTACACACCAATATCACCAGTTGTCTGGCTTCGCTTGATAGTTACTGGCTCTTTATTGTTGAGCGCATATCGAACGCTTTTGACTATCTTCTCTTCCAATGATTCTATAAAACTTGGTTCGATTTCCCCTAATAGACTTGTAAAGGCATCACTTGTTTGGGGACCAGAATGATTATGTGTGGCGTGAAAGCAAATGGATTCCTTCTTTAAGGAATACTCACTTGCCAACCTATTTCTCCATTTCTGCACGGTTCTGTCATCCCACCAAATGACATCACCAATCATAAGCAAAAAGGCTTGATTTTCTTTTTCAAGATAATAGGTTTTAAGAAACAGTGGAGAATGGACCTCCATTGCCTTCCCTTCCCGATGGGCAAATCCCGCCAACGAAATAGGTAGGTTCGGTGTAATTTCGATCTCATGGGTACCTAGCAGTAAACTCATGATTCATTCTCCAGCTTTAGAATTAAAATAAAGTTTCGTAGAATATGAAACGGGTCCTTTACCGGCAATGCTACAACTTTTTGCAATGGTTTGCCCTGTCTATCCCTAATTTGAATCCATTCTCCAACTTCCCGCTTAGGATTTGGAAAGGTTGTAAAGCTATATTCAAAAAACTTTTTATACCACTCTAAAAAGCGATCATCCTTCGTTTTTTTGTAAAGTAATAGCAGGGTGTACATGGCTTCAGAGTGTGGCCACCAAAGCTTCGTATCCCATGTATCCAGAATTAATTTTTCATACGGATCATTGATTAACCTTCCCTGCGGGGGTGCGCCATTTTTATCAACAAAGCGAAGCAGTCCTCCTTGTTCATGATCCCAACCTAAATCAATAGCCTTTAATGTTACTTTTGATAAAAGCGGTAGAGCATTTTCATCGAGGCTATGAATATGAAACCAAACCGATTCCAACGTATGACCAGGGTTAACGTGGTTCGCAAGTAAGGTATCATCATTGTTTGCATCCTCTGGTCTTAGTTCAACAATTCTTCCATCCTCTAAAATGAAGTCCTGAATGATTTTTTCACTAATGTTTTTTGCCATTTTTTTGATTGGTTTAGATAGTTTTTCAGCTGTCTCCTCTATCTCTTGGGCCACATTTAATAGGATCATCTGAATCGAATGTGAGGAGTAACCCCTTGGGATCGGATAAGGCTCCGTTCTATAGCGCCCTTGCTCGACTCGATGGTGGATTGATTCATAGACCTGATAGGCGTACTCAAAGGCAACTTCATTTTTAAAAACATCTGCATATTTATTAACACCTATCACAAAAAAGCAATCCGCAAAGACACTAATGTCTTCTTGAATTGATTTTCCATCATGGGTTACCGTATAAAGAACATGGTTATTTTCCATTATGGTATGGTTTACCAAGAAAAGGTACGTTTTATCGGCCATTTCCTTTAAGCGGTTTTTGTTTAAAGCAAGCTTCCCTTGCTCCACTAGCTGATAAAGCTCGGCACATAACCAAAGGAAACGCCCCTGTGACCAGGTATATTTATCCTTGCTAACTAATGTACTTCCATCATTGGAGAAGCAGGTAAAAACGCCACCTGCTTCATCATCAAATGCCTTTTCCCAAAATGGCCAAAAGTTTTCTTCAATTTCATTTTTATAAAAGCTTACTAGTTTTTGAGTATCCATGACATGTCTCCTTGTTACAGCGATGGTGTTATATTGTTCGAATCCTTTGCTAACTCAGCATCGGACTTGCTTATCGCCGATAACAATTCTTCAATTTCCGGCTTAACCGGTTTGTTTTTATTTAATAAACCAAGACCAATAAATACTAATCCGGACGTAAAGATTGGAGCACCAAGCTCGATGTATAATTCCCAATCAACTCCGTATTTTGTTAAAACAAACATCGCTAGTCCTGCAATTATTGAGGAAATGGCTGCTTTTGAATCACTATGCTTAAACGCAGGTAGCAAACCTAACAGCATTGGAATCGAAACTGGTCCAACGAGTGCTGCAAACCAAGAAATTAATAATCCTAAAACCCCACCAAAGTTATCTGAGAAAATCCCGATAATAAGAGTTGCGAAAGTGAACGTAAACGTAACAATCCTTGCAATTTTTAAAGATGTCTTTTGATCAAGTCCTTTAAATTTACGTGACATCACAGGGAGGATATCCCTTGTAATAACGGCTGAAATCGTATTTGCATCTGAGGAAGTCATCGACATGGTTGCGGCAAATAGGGAAGCCAGGATAAGACCAATTAATCCTGCTGGTAAAAGCTCTTGGGTGAGTAGTGCATATGATTGTGTAGGGTCGTCAAGATTCGGTAAAATAAGTGGTGCCGCCCACATTGGGAAGAATAGAATTAGCGGCCACACAAGATAAAGGATTCCTGAAAAAAGAGCTGATTTCTTTGCTTCCTTGCCTGAAGGGGACGAAATATATCGTGCTGCGAGATTCCAAGTTCCCCCGTTATAGCTAAAGAACACAATGAATACGAAAACTAACACATAGCCTAATGTATATGGTTCATTGAAGGCTTGGCTATTGGCTGGTGGGAGTTTATCCCAGATTCCCGTAATTGAACTCACTCCGCCCATTTGATTTAACACAACAAAGAACATAACGAAACCCGCAATGATTCCTACGATAAATTGTGCAAAATCTGTCCAAAGGTCTGCCCAAATACCACCAATCGTAATATAAATTAACGAAACAATTCCTGATAATAAAATTCCATACATAATTGGGATTCCAGTAAAAACATTAAGTAAAAGTCCGATTGCTGCCCATTTTGCCCCAACGTCAAACAGTTTTACGAGTACACCACTCCAAGCCACTAACTGCTGGGTTGGCACATTATAACGCATTGCTAAATATTCCGTTGGTGATTCTATATCAAGCTTTGTTCTAAGTTTTGACCATCTTGGAGCTATTATGTAAGCGCCAACAATAACCGACAAAACAATTGGAAGCGCCCACCAAACATATAAGCTAAATCCATGTGTATAAGCCAAACCTGCATAGGCCACAAATACTGCTCCACTGTATCCCCCAACGTGGTGAGAAATACCGCCTAACCACCAAGGCAATTTACCACCTGCAACGAAAAAATCCTTTGACCCCTGTACTTTATTAAACGACCAAAAACCAATTACAACCATAAGTAAAAAATAAGCAATAACAACTCCCCAATCTAGTCCACTCATGTTTCTCCCCCTTTAAAGTTTACTCCCTTCAAACCAATAAGTAACTTTTGATAACGCTGCTTTTCTCCCCTTTTTTGCCCACCCCCTTAATTAATCCTAATATATGACTAATTAATTTATAAAATACCATAACTATTTCGATTTGTAAAATAAATTCTGAAAATTGCGGGGTTGCGGCAGGCATTGGGTCTGGCGCGGGGGATTTGCGTCATTCTAGGAATATTTGCGTCTCCATTCCAATATTTGCATCTTCGCACCTGACCTTGCGTTTCCTCACCATCTTGTATCCATCACTTCGACAATTTTTGTACTCTGAAACACTTTTTTCGACAATCATGTAACTTTTTCTCTTCTCAAACGTCTAATACTTGTGTACTATTTTAATCAGCTAGTAAACTACGAAAAAGGTGTTGATAAAAATGAGTCGAGTAAATCGCCATTCGAAAAAGACGAAACGGAAATGGCCAAAAGTTGTTGGAATGATTGCTCTTGTTTTATTTTTAGCTATCGGTGGGTACGCCGTTTATTTATATCAATCTGTTGCCAGTACGGTCGGAAAAATGCATAGTGATCGTGGTCCATCAGACCTACGTACAGAGGATATTGATATTTCAAAAGCGGATCCAATTTCAATCCTGCTCATGGGTGTTGATGAGCGCTCAGGCGACAAGGGTCGTACCGATTCATTAATCATGGTTACCGTTAATCCACATACCAAATCCATGCAAATGCTAAGCATTCCGCGTGATACACGCGTTGAAATGGTCGGCAAAGGCACTCAGGATAAAATCAACCATGCCTATGCATTTGGTGGGGTGGATATGACAATCAATTCTGTCGAGAAGTTTTTAGATGTACCAATCGACTACTACGTGAAGGTTAACATGGAAGGTCTGCAGCAAATCGTTGACGCTCTTGGCGGTGTTCAAGTGAACAGCACATTCGCGTTCTCTCATGAGGGTATGTCATTCGGTGAAGGTCCACAAACCTTAAACGGAAAACAAGCCCTAAGTTATGCGCGGATGCGATATGACGATCCTCGTGGTGACTTCGGTCGACAGGATCGCCAAAAGCAGGTTATCCAAGGGATTATTGATAAAGGGGCAAGCTTCACGTCTGTCACAAAAGTTGACGATATCCTTGGTGCGCTTGGTACGAACGTAACAACTGATATTTCCTTTGATGAAATGAAAACTATCCAATCGAATTATAAGGATGCTCGTCATAACATTGAGCAATTCAGCATTAATGGTGTTGGTCAAACCCTTGACGCATGGTACTGGATCGTCTCTGAAGAAGAACGCCAAGCCGTCTCAACACGTTTGAAACAGCATTTAGAAATTAAATAATTTATGAAAGCAACCGGCAAGTGACCGGTTGCTTTTTTTACCCCATTACATGTTTCCCTCCTTTTTCCACATACTACAAATGGACATGCTTGTTGTTCTAAAGGAGGTTCTCATGATAAAAATTAAAACTTTACTTAGTATAGCGTTATTTTTTATTTCTATTTCGCCGATTAGTGCTGCGGAGAAATCGCCTTTTTTTGGTGTGAGTGCGGCGGTGTCCAAGGTGGAAGATGGTACATTTGAGGTAAAAACGAAAGGCGCCGAGGAAAATGAAGGATTTGTTTTTTCGCCTAAAGGGGTTAAGGGCGGAGAAACAATCTTATTCCAGGTTCAAGTGAAGGGTGAGGCTGCCGTCTATTTGCTGATCGACGAGACGGATGCCCGCGGAACATTTTTAGCTGAAAACGTGTCACCGGTGATTGGCTTGCATGACCCGTGGCGAACGATTCAGCTTGAGGTTGAACTTCAGGATACAACATCTCAAATCGATGCAATGGTGCTTACAAATAGGCAAGAGAAAACCACATTCATGTTTCGCAATGTTAAAATAAGTGTAAAAGAGTAAAGGGTGCCGGCCGCTGAGCATCCTTTTTCTAAAATGGGTAAATGACCTACCTCATAAAAAAAGACTTGAGATCATCTCCCAAGTCTTACTCTACCATTTTTGAAATTTTATCTAGCTTTTCTTCCATCCGTTTGACACGCTTTGAAAAACGCACTACATAGACGAGAACCGCAACTAAACTAAGTGGAACGAGAAGTGTTAATAATTGAAAAAGAATGTCTCCGATATTTACCACGCGGGGTTTCCCCTCTCTTTTTTCCTATAATATAGCACTGAACACGCCACTTTCCCACTTATTTCAGCTTAAATTGCTGAATGAGGGTGTTCAGTTCGCCGGCATTTTCTTCGAGTTGTTTCGCGCTTTTTGAAACTTCTTCCATCGAACTGCTAGATTGCTGAGCAGTTGCGGATACTTCTTCGACGCCTGCTGCGGATTCTTCTGCCACAGCTGCGATTCCTTCGATAGCTCCACTGATCTCTCTGGTGTCATCAAGCACTCCGTAAAGGGATCCGGACATTGCCTCGATTTGGGTGCCAATATCGTCAATTTTCTGCTTTAACTCATTAAATGTTTTACCAGTTGTTTGGATTTGCGCAGTACCTTCTTCAACAGATTGGTAACCGTCATCCAAGGACTGAACGACTTGCTTTGATTCATGTTGAATATCTTTTACAATTAAGGTAATTTCAGCGACAGATTTTCCAACCTGTTCAGCGAGCTTGCGAACCTCATCCGCAACAACGGCGAAGCCTTTCCCATGTTCACCGGCTCTTGCTGCCTCAATTGCTGCGTTTAACGCTAAAAGATTCGTTTGTCCCGCAATTTCTTGAATCACATTCACAAGCTTCGTAATTTCATTCGTTTTGTTGTCCAGCCCAACCACCATCTTGTTAGACTGTTTCATTTTTTCATGGATGCTGTTCATCTGATGAATCGATGCTTCCATATAGGCATTGCCATCGTTTGTCAGTGTTAGCATACCTTGAGACTGGTCCTTAATGTCGTCACCCTTAACCGCAACTTGCATAATTTCCTGCGAGAAATTGGACATTTTTTCAATTAAAATGGTAGATGAAGTTGCCTGTTCTTCTGCACCACGTGAGAGTTCTTCCATCGTGACGGCGATTTGCTGACTACCAGCCATGACCTCATCCGCATACTGGGTCAATTCCTCACTTTGACCAGTCACATTGTCGGAAACGACAGCCATTTGCTTGACCATGCCTCTTAAGTTTTCGTTCATATCATTGACCGCTGTTACGAGTTGACCAATTTCATCCTTCAGCTTTGTTTTAATAGGTTCAGCTTGAAGCTCTCCATTCGAAATTGCTTTCATACGACTTGCCACATTTTTCACAGGTCTTGCAATCACTTCAGAAGAATAAATCGAAATAATCATTCCTAAAATAATCGCAATTGCTGCCACCGCAAGCCCAACGAGGTTTGCTCTCTCACCGAAGTTCACAACGTGCTCACCGGTTGATACCATTTGTCGTTCGCGATCATGTGATAGCTTTTCGACTTGGTCCATCAAGCTCCTCGCTGCCGGCTGGATGTGGGTCTGGAGATTATGCTTCGCAATCTCAGTTTCACCGCTTTCATAAGGGATAAACACATAATTATTGATCATGTCACGCCATTGTTTTATCTCGCGCAAAAGACCTTCAACCTCTTTTATCTTCCTCTCACTTAACTTACGCTGCGTTACATCAAACTCCACCGAATAAATGTTGTATTCATCTTTATAGGAAGTTTCTCCGTACAGCACAAACCCTCGAGCTAGCGCAATGCTCTGTGAAATATTGTATTTTAAACTATCATATTCTAGTAAAACAGAGAGTTCCTCGGACACCATGTCTTCCGTCTGGTTATTCATATTAGACACTGACACATAATTATAGGTCGCTAAGCCTATACAAAGGATGATAATGGTAAAAAAGCTGACAAATAATCTTGTGCGTATACTTTTCATCAATAGTACCCCTTTCTTGTTGAATATTGAAAAAAATCAGGCAAAAAAATAAGCCAATTCTCCTAGAATGGCCAAATGCTTTTCTACCTATTAGTATATAAGTTTTTAAACATTTCAACAATACTCGACATCACCGTTTCCATTACTTTTTTACTACTAAATCTAGCAATAATTTAAAAAATTCTTCCCTATTCGCCGGTAACACCTCTGGTAACTCAACACTTGCTTTCATCCTAGAATCCCTCCATTTGTAAACGTTCTATTACTAGTAATCTAGTATTGCCAGATTTTTGATAGATATACATTTTTAATAGAAAAAGATTTAGTGAGGGCGGTCTAAAAAGAGGAAGAAACCAAAAAAGCCAACCCAGGGGTTGACTTTAATTTCGTGCAGACCTAAGGGCCTGTTCAATTACACGCATATTTTTCAATGTTTCTTCTACGCTGTACACCGGCTGTTTACCTGAGAGAACACATTCCGCAAAATGCTCAACCTGAAGCTTGTACTGGTCACCTTGAATCGTATCTTCGCGCTGTCCAGCTTCTGCATTTACAACAAGTACACCATTTCCACCTTCATTGTCCGGACGGAAAGCATGCTTCGCAAGAATAGATCCCTTTGTACCAACAACCTCATAGGCAGCCTTAAATGGTTGCTCAAAGCTTACATCAAAATTCGCGATTACGCCACTTTCAAACTTCAATGTACCCGCTGCAGTAATATCGACATCATGAGTCGGATGAAGATTCGCTGACGCTTTCACCTCAACTGGCTCTTCTCCTGTAATTAAGCGGCTTGCATGGATGCAGTAGCAGCCCACATCGTAAAGCACACCGCCGCCAAGGTCCTTTTGCATTTTAATGCTTCCAGAATTTAAATCATGAACGAAGGAGAACGTCGAACGGATTAGCTTCACATCACCGATTTCACCAGCCGCAATGATTTCCTTCACGCGGTTATGCTGAGGATGGAATTGATACATAAAGCCTTCCATAAAGATCACATTATTCTCTTTAAAAGCTGCCGCCATTTCTTCAACGTCTTGTGATGTTAAAGCAGCTGGCTTTTCACAAAGCACATGCTTGCCGTGCTTCGCTGCTTCAATTGCCCATTGTTTATGTAGCTGATTTGGAAGTGGAATGTACACGGCATCAATTTCCGGGTCATTCAATAAATCCGTGTAGGATTCATAATGCTTTGGAATGCCCAGTTCTGCAGCAAAATCCTTCGCCTTCCCGCTTTCACTTGCAACAGCCACGACCTCCGCATTATGCGCGCGTTCCATCGCTGGAATCAATGTATTTCTCGCAATTTTCGCTGTAGATAAAACACCAAAACGTACTTTTGTCATTGGAGTTCCTCCTATTTGTTCAGATACTCAACAAATCTATATTCTCATATTTTTACAAATTTTGAAAGGGTTTTAGTTTGTGAGTTTTGTGAGTTAATTAGGTGAGGAGATCTCAAATATAGAAAAAACGAACCTGGCTACCGCCAGGTCCGCTCCCTTCAACAGATTATTTTAACGCATCGTATGCATCCAAATGTCCGTTACCGAAAAACTGTTTGTCACTGCCTTTTACAGGGTCAACTGCGTTTTTATAAAGAAGATCTTGAAGCTTAGCTGGTGACATTTTACCATACTTATTAATAAGTAATGCAGCAACCCCGGAAACCTTTGGCGTTGCCATAGAGGTTCCAATTGACCAATACCAGCCACCATCATCACTTGCACTTAAATTGAATTCACTTTCAAACATTCGTTTCGCAATGTATTCACCAAATCTGCCTTCAGCCGCATATTGATCATACAGCCTTGCATCTCCACCTACTGCTGCAATGTCAATAAAGCCTGGGCCGTAATTCGAGTAGTTTGCAAGTACATCATTTGGACCAGTTGCAGATACAGTTACAACACCTGGAATAGTACCAGGAACCTCAAAGCCAGCCCCAACAAAATATAATCCATCTTCTGCATATTCTGCATTCATATAATCCATTACTTGTTTCTTATTCGTCGCATTGAGTGCTTCATTTCCAGCTGCCACAACAACGAGTGCACCCTTATTTGTAACATATTCAACTGCACGCTTGTATGCTTTAAAATCGGCAACATCATTACCTAGGTTTTCCTTCTTACCAGTTACCGGGTCTACATAAAAAATTTGACCCAATACGTCGAAACCACCTAAGCTCATTGAAATGACGTCTACACCATCATTTGCTGCTGCAATCATCGCATCATAAATCCATGCTGATTCAGCAGAGCCAGTACCGAATACACGATACGCACGGACGCCCGTGTCTGGTGCTACTCCTAGCATTGCTCCGTTACCTGCAATTGAACCTGCCACATGGCTTCCATGTCCATGGCGATCATCAAATGCATTTGGATTTCCTGTTTCAGCAGGCTCCGTTCCTTGGAAACCACCAGCTGGAACAAAGTTTTTAGATCCAGGTAAAAGGTTTTTCACTAAGTCACGATGATCACGGTCGATACCAGTATCAATGATTCCGACAACTACATCATGTGAACCCGTTCCTAATTTATAGCTTTCACCATTATTCGTGATACGCTGAATATCCCATTGTAAACTCCACAAAGCTGCATTAGCAGGATTTACATTGTCAGCTTTTATTTGTTTTGATTCCGGAAGATTCCAGGAAATCGACGGATTTGTCGCACTCACCCCTGCGATTCCCTTTAGCTTTGAAAATGAAGCAGTTGAAGCTTTTACTTGTGCGAAACCAATTTCAGGAACTTCGTAAACAACTTCTCCACCTAACTTACCTACCTCCTTGGCAAAGTTGGCGGGAATACTGTTTTTATTGAACAGGACAGAATAGTACTCCGTCTGACTAGTTTTACCCGCTGCAGAAACAGACGGTAAGAAGCACAGTAATAAAGCCACACTTAGTAAGACTGAAAAAACCTTTTTCATAAGACTCCCCCTCATAAATGTTGTTTGGATATAACCACACTAGATATGGATACTCCCACACACATATATTTAGACGAATCTTTTTCCAATCCTGTAACTTTCGTTCATCAAATATTTACATAAACCACCCGAAGGCAGTCGAATTGTCAGGGGTTATGTTGCATAAATAAAAAAAGTCAGAGTTCTCCCTCTGACTTCGGTTTGCGGTATGTTGTTCTTAAGCGGATTGACACTCTTTTAATCTACCAATAAGGTCCTGCATGACCTCTTCTGTTGTAATAGAAGACGTGTCTTCTACCTTTTTCTGGATGTCAATCATTATTTTTAAAAGTTGCTCGGCACTCATACTTTTTACCTACCAATCATATTTTCCAATTAAAAACCATTTTACACTATCCAACAAATTTTTCAAAGGAAAATTGTGACAAAATTACGACAAAACCCCCAACAATTTTGTTAGGGGTTGAAAATACGTTTATCCCATTGGTTCTCCTTGAAATCCTGCAAACTTTCCATTCGTAAAGCCCGCATACTTCACATCCCCATTTTTATGTACAAATGGAACTGCGACGATTGTAAGAATTTCTCCTTCAAACGACATTGCGACTGCCATCACCTGATCGGCTCCAGCAAAATCGTAGCCGTCTTTACCTAAGTCGGATTTCACCTTTGAAAACTCAGCAAGCTTCAATGTGTTCGCAACAGCCTTGTTTCGTTCTGCTCCTTGTAAATAGGTGACACCACATTCGCAATCATCCTCATGTGCAAAAGCGGTATTCCCGGGCAGGCCCAGCATCAACAATACAAGTAAACTACCTAAAACTTTAACCATTTTCTTCATTCCAAATCCTCCCTTTTCGTAGCTTCATTTTTACAAATTACACAGGAATCCGACAAACACCTTTATTTTCTGTAAAAATGAGTCGAAGGTCGGAATGGAAATCCAGTTATAGTCCTTTAGACCTTATCGTTTCTAAAAATTATCTAGTCACAGGAACCTTTTAGAATGGAGTACCACCTGGCCCAATATTCAGATACCTACTGTCCCTTTGATATACTTTTTCCAACGCTGTCAATCATATCTTCAAAATGTTCGTTTAACATTTTTTCAACTTGCTTTCTATCTTTTGAACGTAAACACTGTACAATTTCACGATGCTGATTCAATAAAGGGTCTATCTCGTGCTCGTTGGTCAGAAATCTTTTTTCCGTTGCTACCAATAACGCTGCATACACAATTTGCCTGATGCTATTCCAAAGGTGAAAAATTCTTTCATGACCCGTATCAACGATCATCGTTTCATGAAAGTGTAAATCGTAATAGGAAAACTCCTCGAAATTTCTGTACTTGGCTGCCAATTCCATTTTATCAATGATGACACTAAGCTTCTCAACAGTTGTTTCACAGTTATCTGCTAAAAGTTTTTTTATCGCAAAGTTTTCAATTAATATCCGTACATCATATAGCTCACTCATACTTTTTGGGGATAAACTTTGAACGATTGCCCCCATTCTCTCAAGCTGAATTAAACCTTCATGCTGCAATATTTTTAATGCTTCCCTTACCGGTGAGCGACTTGTACCATATTTAGAAGCGACTTGATTTTCTGTCAAGGTTTCTCCGTTTTCAATTGTACCTTTAATGATTTGCAAGCGAAGATCATATGCTATTTTTTCTCCTAATGAAGCACCTTGTAATTCCGTTACAAGATCCACAATAACCCCCAACCTTTCAGTTATTCATTCTATTTTTAGAGTAATGGAAAATTATAGTTTTTGGCAAGAGGGTTCATTTACCATTTCCACGTTTCTCTCAAGTTCCATCGTTATTCATTCCATAATACTTTTACAACAGCCTTTTTTACTGGCTGAGGATTGCTTTTGTACATACCTGGCATATGAGCATCCTCTGGTGTAAAAAGAGCAAACATTCCTTCCTTCACGAGAACAGAGTCCTCTGCCTCAGTCTCCAAGAAATAAAGGTCTCTTTCCTTATGCTCCTCTACTATCCTCGTATTCTCTACATTTGTATAACCCATCTTTTCCTCACCACGAATGATGTATTGCACATCCGCATAACGGGAATGGCATTCGAAGCGAGCTTCTTCGCTACTTTTTGTTTCATATTCATGAATTTGTAGAATAACCCTATCTCCATCAATTTCGTACTCACCAACAGAAAGTTCAGCGAGATTATGTTCGCGGAAATAGTCGAGTGCTATTTTCAAACGTGGTCGCACTCCTTCGTACAAATGAGCATTTGATAATTTATCAATAATCACATTTATTCCTCCAATTCGTAACGTTCACAATTCAAGTAAGCCCTTTCATTACTGATTAAAAATTTTTAATCTGCAAAAACCTTACTTGAACCTGTATACAAGTATGCTAACACAGAATTATCACATGTTACAATCCATT
>NZ_JBALOX010000070.1:68876-89989 GCF_036965165.1 Bacillus sp. JJ1521
CAAATGAGTTGTTTCTACCTTTCCAAAAGGAAGTCATCATCAAATTCTTCTGCATCGACAAGTGCCTCGTATTTCGCAATTTCTTCCTGTAGGACTTTTTCGAGTTCCTTAAATTTCGCGGAAATACTGCCTGGTGATACGTCATATTCCACCGCAAGCTCTTCTTGGGTGGATACACCATTATACGGAAAGATTTGCTCAACCATATACACCAATGCCGCTTCATAAATTCCCGTTTTGATAATCCTTGGATTTTTGCGCTCACAATATTTATGCCATAGCGAAAGGCCAATCCCTATTATTTCTTCTTCGAAATCGTATTCCTTCATTCGGACTTGAAACATTTCGGCTACTTCTTGTTGTTTCGGTGTTTTCCATTCGTAATCCTCTGCGGTGACAGCATCTTTTCCGAACATAAAAACCATGAAGACATTGATAAATTCATGTGTCATAAAATCAACTGGATTGGTCTCGCCACTTTGTTCAAAAAGGTCAAGAATCATTTTTCGCATATCTTCCGCAACATCCGTTGGCAACTCCAGAAATGTTGGAAAAAAGATGGAGTTCGCCCCAGCAGGCAACAACGTTCCGAACACAAAATAACCTGCTTCCACTCCCGTCTCTGTTAAGTAAATCCGGACACGGTGCTCGTTTTCGGTAAAAATATCACGCACCGTCATATAGGTTCTCCGCTCATCAACCTCAGTCACCGTATAGGCAGACGGACGCACTTCCTTCCATGTCTGTAAAAGGTCGCGTGTACGTGGGCGACTGCATTTCGGACCATAGATATCGACATATTCTTCTAAAATGGTCTTCTCATCGGCTGGAATCGAGCTAATCACCCAAACTCGTGAAAAGAACGAAAATAAATCGTACACATCATCTGGAAGCTCGTCGAAAATATCCGAATACTCATCCAGAACGTCATCTAAAAACTCTTCGTACATGTGAAATGCGTACTGAAACAAATCATGCTGGATATCGTTCAACTCGTTCTCCACGACTTGATCAATGGAAACGACCGTAGACCAGCCACAGCATTTTTTATACTTCTTTCCACTCCCACATGTGCAAAGGTCGTTCCGTCCAATAACCTTCATGAAAATCATTACCCTTCTCTTTTAACTATGACATTATCATATCATAATTTTCATAAGGCGGAGTGGGTATATCGGCCATAATTGCGTTGTATCGTGGAAATTTTGTTTCCAGTGGGGGAGTGGATCAAATGATGACGGATTGGTTGCGTGGGTGCCGTTCGGATTTGCGTCGATGCATCCGGATTTGCGTCGCCGGCAGATATTTGCGTCAAATCTACGGATTTATGCGTCGGTTCTCGGATTTTTGCGTCTCCGCACACTTTTTTGCGTCAATGCGAACGGATTTGCGTCGTCACACACACATTCACAAATCAACCCAAAATAAAGAAGATAGACTAAATCAGTCTACCTTCTTTCAAAATACTCTTATTTTAATTCAAGTTCTGGCTCGAGTTCCGCTTCAAAGATACGTGGCCAAGGCAGTTTGACATGGACACTCTCTAGCTCAGAAATCGTCTTGAAGAAATCCTTGTTTCCTCTTGAACCGATGTATACTTTTTTTCCGTCAAAATGCTGGTACCATTTTTCTGTTTCAAGTGTGAGCTTTTCTTGAACAAAGGTATTAACTAAATCATATTTTTCACCAAGGTCCCATTCACTTGCTCCAATCGATTGAATATACTCTCTTGCCGCAGGATGAACGATGTTTTTATAGCTTTGGTCCTTCGTAAAGCGATGGAGTAAAAATTCGTAATGGTACTCCGCTGTCTGTGCATATAATGGGACACCAAATCCATTCGTTTGTTGTAAAAATGCATACCGAGCTGCAGCGTGACCTACTGTGATACCAAGTGCATTACCAGCCGTATTCCATCCGCTGTATGAAAGAATCTTGGTTAAATCCACATTTTCAGCAAGCTCGGTCACAAACTCTTCGTCAGCCTTGTTGACGATCCAAACATCCCCGATTGCCACCTGTTCTCCATCTGCTATCAGTTCACTTGTTCTTGCTACAAGACCCGCTATGTCCTTCTCTCTTGTTGAATCAGCAGCTGATGGAGTGTTTAACAGTAGATGAATATCAGCATCTTCTTCATTCGTTACGACTTTTCCTCCAGCCGAGACAATATGTTTTTGAACATTATAATCAAAGGTTGTATCTTCAAAAGGAGCAATCCAATCATCCCCGTGAATCCCACCATATTCTACAAAGAATGTTGGTGTTGTTCCAAATAATTGATTCACAAATCGCGAAACCAATACGACATCAACCTCATCTGCTCCTGGGAAAACAGCTACTTGATCTCCGACATTAAGAGCGTCCACCTTATCAAGTAAAAGCTCTCTTTCCGCTCGATGAAGTCCATAAGGGGCAGCGTCATCCTGTGATAAGATCAAATAGTCGATATATCCTTCTTTCACCCAGTCAATCATCAGATTATTCACTGTGTGATTTCTTGCCCTTGCTTTTTTATAGTCATCTAATACAGCCTCAGGAATAATCGACTCTAAATAGTCAAGTCTTTCCTTTCCTTCCATCCCTAAGTTAACAACTTTATCATAAAGTACTGCCCATTCACTTATCTGTGAATAATACTTTAAATACTCATCACTTATGGCCGTGACAGCTAAACGTTGAATCGTATCATACACATAAACTGGTTTTTCTGGATATAGCTCTTTCAATTGTTTAATCACCTGAATATCGGAAAGAGAATCCTCAAGTGACTTTGTGCCTGTTCGAGAGGCAACTAATCCCCCATAGGCTAGCATACTAGTTGAAATGACAAACCCATCTGCTTTGTCTCCATTTTCGATTAACCATTTGCTTATTTCCTCACTATTTCCTGGAGTCGTAAACATTCCGATCATCTCTTTAGGTGGTAAAACCACCTTTACACCAGCTGAATATCCTACTTGGGTTGGAAAATAAGTGTTTGCTGGTCGATCATCGAGTGGAACCATTAAGATGGTTGCAAGTTCATCTTTTTCCTTTGCAGCACTGATTACGCTGGCTGAGCTAAATAACAATAGGACCGCGAGACTAATAGAAAGCATTTTTCTCCATTTCTTCATTGGTTTCCTCCTAATTATTACTTACTTTTTTACACCTTATAGAACTACCCCGTTTTCTACTAAAATCGCTTGTAGCTTATTGATGTCTATATCCTTTGGTGCTACATTTTCGGTAATTGAAAGTGCTGCGGCTGTTCCAGCTGCTTGCCCTGTTGCCATTGCACTAGGAGTAAGTCTTGTTGTTGCTAATGCCTCATGTGTAGTTGAAATACACCTCCCCGCTACTAGTAAATTTTCAATTTTCTTTGGCACAAGGCTTCTATACGGAATGCCATAGCTTCCATCTCCTTCGATGTCATTTGCCTGAACACCTTTACCAGTTGGGTCATGTATGTCAATTGGGTAGCCACTAAGAGCAATCGTATCCTCAAATTTTTTCCCCGCCACTACATCCGCAATTGTAAGGGCATATTGTCCATCAATACGGCGAGTTTCTCGGATACCAATTTGTGTACCAACAGCTGAAATAGACGCTTTTTCAAAGCCAGGAATCTTCTTTTGTAAAAATTCAGCCATCATCAGTACTTGTTTTCTACCTTCTTTTTCACCCTCGGATAGGTCAAATACATCTGTTCCATCTAATCCCTGAACGCGTGTACAATTGACTAAAACCTCATCCTCCTCGGGACCTGCAAAAAAGAGCACTTGATCACGATTAATCGGAACGCCTGATTCATTCCATTCCTTATAAAAGCCTTGAACACCCGTTAGTGGCAATTCATCTAATTCGTCGATGGGGGTATTTTTATAGAAATTACTTGGGTTTGCCTTCATCGCGTCCTTTACCTTTAACAAATCGACGCCCCTCATTCGAAACTTCATTGTCATAGGCTGTGTTTTATGATCACTGTCTCTGCCTTTTAAGCATGGGGCTCCGGATAAAAAAGCAATATCTGCATCTCCAGTTGTATCAATAAATCTTTTTGCCGAGACAGTGATTGGTCCGGACTTAGTTGTTAAATTAATTGATGTAATAATGTTCCCGTCAACTTCTACCCTATCTACAAAACTATGAACAAGTACTTCTACACCCGCTTCTTCAAGCATTTCGAGTGCTAATAGCTTGTATTTTTCAGGATGATAGGGAGTTAGTGTGCTAGTAAAGCCTACCGTATCCCGTAAATGACCCGGTGAGCCATCTTGCTTCATTAGACGATCCACAATTTCTTGTGCAATTCCTTTTATTACTTGCTTACCTGATGATGTATGAAAGGTCATCCACGGATATACTAAAGCTACCGTAGACATCCCACCTAAAAATCCATATCTTTCAATAAGTAGTGTTTTTGCTCCTGCTCTACCTGAAGCAATCGCTGCATTAATGCCTGCAGGACCTCCCCCTGCAACCACGACATCAAACTCTAGTTCTCTCTTCAAAATAGACACATCCTTTTTTCATTTTTCTTACTTTCCACCAGTCATAGCGACACCTTCAATAAATTGCTTTTGAGCAAAGAAGAAGACAATAAGCAATGGAACAGTTGCCATAACAGATGCACTCATAAGTAGCTCCCACTTCGTTCCAACCTCATCAGTAAATAAGGCCAAAGCTAGTGGTAATGTCATTAATTCTTTTGAATTGATGTAAATGAGTGGTTCATAAAATTCATTCCAGCTTGTTAAAAATGTAAAAATGGTTAAAGTGGCAATTGCCGGTTTTGCAAGTGGAAGCATGATATTCCAATAGATTCGAAAATACGAGCAACCATCAAGTTTTGCTGCCTCTTCCAATTCCTTAGGGACTAGTAGGAAAAACTGTCTCATGACAAAGACGCCAAATACACCTGCTGGGCCTAAAATAGGAATCGCAATTAACGGAACATGTGTATTGATTAATCCTAAATCCCTCATGAATAAAAATAGTGGAATCGTTATAACCTCAACTGGGATCATCATCGTACTTAATAAACAGAGGAATAAGAATGAACTTCCTTTAAACTTCAGTTTCGCAAATGCATAGCCTGCCAATGAACCTAAAAAAATGGTCCCGGCTGTAACAAGAATGGCAATATATAAGCTATTAAAATAAAAAAGATGGAAGGGTGTAGAATCTAGTACTTTTAAATAGTTCTCCCATTTAAAGGGTTCAGGGATTAACTGAAAGACAAACACCTTCGTTGAGTCTTTAAAAGATGTATTAACCATCCATAACAATGGAACAATCATAATCAGTGATATCAATGACAATGTCACATAAAACAAAATTTTTGTAAGTATACCGTTTTTCTTTTTATTGTTCATGGAATACCCACCTTCTTCTTCCAACCCACTGAATAATGGTAAAGATTAAAATGATGACAAATAAAACGAGAGCGATTGCTGATGCGTACCCAAAATCAAAGAGTTTAAATGCATTTTCCCAAATATAGTAGACTAGCACTTTAGTAGAATTTCCTGGGCCTCCGCCCGTCATCACGTATATTTGGCCAAACACTTTCATTGATCCAATGACTGTTAAAATTAAGGTTAAAAAGACGGTTGGTGTAATCATCGGGAGTGTGACATTCCAAAATTGTCTTCCTTTTCCTGCCCCATCTAATACAGACGCCTCGTAAAGATTTTTATCTACTTGTTGTAAGGCGGCTAGAAATAGAACCATATTTAACCCCACATTTTTCAAAGCACTGACAACAATGACAGCTGCCATCGCAAGGTTTGGTGAATATAACCAAGCTGGTCCATCAATCCCAAACACCGCAAGCATTTGATTGATAAAGCCTTCATCTGTCCCGAACATATACTTCCAAATAATCGACCAGACTACGATTGATGTCATAACTGGAATAAAAATGGCCGTTCTAAAGATGCCAATCCCCGGCAAATTACGTTGTAAAAGAAGGGCCAAAAATAATGCAAGGACAATATTGATCGGAACCAGTCCCGCCGCAAAAATTAATGTATTTTTTAATACCACCCAAAAGTCCGGGTCATTGACTAGTCTTTCGTAGTTTTCCGGTCCGATAAAGGTTGGATCCCCAAGAAGCTGCCAATCTGTAAAACTAATATAAATCGAATATACGAGCGGAAATACCATTACTATTAAGAATCCCAATACCATTGGACTAACAAATAAATACCCGTAAAATGCCTCACTACCTACGAATTTCCGTCTCCTTTTTCCACCATCCAGAGGTAGGCGATTCGCTGTTTGTACTATTGGTTCCACTTCATCCTACCTCCTTTATAATGAGTCGATACCCTCTTGAAAAGTGGATATTGCTTTTTCAATACTATCTTCGGTATGTCCAGTAACGATTGCCCCGAGCATAACCGCCTTTACTCCTGCTTGATAAAGAGCTGGCAAATCATGTGGTACCAGTTTTCTTTGTGACGGAACAAGCACCGGTACATCTACACTTCGCACGAGTTTACTATAGGCAAGAACATCTTTAAATGTTAAAGGCGTACCATATTCCTCTCCACGGACAATCGATGCTTCAAGGGCGACAATTCCAAAATGCTTTACATTCCCTATATTCCCTATTTCATAATCATTGGTTATCGCAAATGTTTTTTCGATTGGATCTAGCCCTAACATCCAACTTGGCTTATGGTGCCCGTATATCGAATAAAAACCAAAACCAAGATTAATAAGTTTCTCCATTTCAGTTCTTTTTATATCTTC
This sequence comes from Bacillus sp. JJ1521, assembly GCF_036965165.1. Taxonomy (NCBI): domain Bacteria; kingdom Bacillati; phylum Bacillota; class Bacilli; order Caryophanales; family Bacillaceae; genus Bacillus; species Bacillus sp. JJ1521. Next base: position 75,621 of record NZ_JBALOX010000070.1, read on the forward strand.
AAATGAGCCACCTGGAACGATGCCGAGTGGTCCAGAAAATTCATCCCTAATACAGCGAAATACATTAGAATAAGAGTCAACCTCTCCAAAATGATTTCCCGATGCACGATGTTCAACATTCACATGCATTTTTATCACATCAACGCCAGCACGAATGGCAGCCCTTGCTAAGTCCAACCGATTTTCTGGCAAACTCACTATTAATGTCATTTTCTTTTTTTCCAAAATATGCTGTAAAGATGTACTCAAGCGATTTCACCCCTAGTAAAAGGTAAGCGGTTAAGCTTTTAACACACTTAACCGCATCCTCGTCATTCTTTTATTTCAATAATGGATTGATTTTTTCTTCCATTGTTTTTAAGATGTCTTCTGGCTCTTTTAATTGTCCAAATAACTCATCAAATCCGAATTGAATGGCGTTATCAATTTTTTGCCACTCAATATGGCCAGCTTGAAGTCTTGCATTGTCCATTTCATCAATTACTGCCCTCTGAATGCTTTCGACTGGCGGATTATTTGGTTGATTCACAAACTCATCAGAGCTCAAAACAGACTCACGTGGCGGTACAAAGAAAGTAGATGTTGCTGTAATTCCCTCTTGGCTTGTAAAGAATTTTAATAGTTCCTTCGCTTCATCAGGATGTTTTGAACCTTTGAATAATCCATAACCCGCTTGACCAAGCATTGGAAATCTACCTTCTGGTCCCTCAGGTAGTGGTGCAATATCCCATTTAAAATCTTGGACATTACGTGCAGCCGATACATAACTATAAACATCGAAAAACATTCCAATTTTTCCTGATTCAAAGCTTACTTGTTCCCCAGCTTTTGGATGTGATGCATCCGCAAACATCATACGGTCAAGCATTTTGAATGTTTCAACACCTTGTGGACTATTCCATGTGAATTCTGTTTGGCCTTTATTAAACAAGTCCCCACCGTTTGCCCACGTGTGTGATAATAACGTAATCCACGTATTCCAATCACGGAAGAAGTTTGCACCATATACTCCATCAGCAGAAATGGCTTTTGCAGATTTTTCAAATTGCTCCCATGTCCATGTCCCTGCTTCTGCATGCTCGTTTGGTGTTTTTTCACCTGCATTTACGAACAAGTCCTCGTTATAAAAAATAACCGATGGAGGAGTTGAGAATGGAATTCCTAATAGTTGATCGTCCTTCTTAAATAGATCGAGCGTTGATGGGAAAAAGTCATCCATGTTATACTCAGCATCATCTTTGAAAGAAGATACATCCTCTAACAAATCGTTTTCCATAAATTGAGGCACCATGCGCTCTGCCACCCATCCAACATCAGGCAATTCTCTACCAGCCGCTAAAACTGTAATTTTTTGCTGGTAGTCTGGGAAAGGAACACTTTCCATTTTCACCTTAATATTTGGATGTGTCTCATTGAACTTTGCGATTAATTTGTTGTACACTTCCTGATGAGCTTCACTTCCCCACATCATGAAGGTTAACTCAACTTGTTTATCTGTTTTTTTGTCTCCATCGTCTTTTGAATCGCTTGTACCTGCATCATTGCTACACGCCGCTGAAAACGCTATCAAAATAAATGTTAATAAAATGATTCCAAGCTTTTTCATTATCGTAATCCCTCCCTTTCATATCTATTTTAAGGAATAAGCCCAGTAAAAAATATCCTCTCAAAAAGAGATATAGTTCGTTTAACTTAGGTATTTGAATGTTAGGAAAATTTACGAAACTGCACAGGGGTCATTCCTACTTCTTGCTTAAACACCATCATAAAATGTTTAGGGCTTTTATAACCCGAAAGCTGAGCGACCTCATACACTTTTAAATTGGTGTCTTTGAGAAGTTTTTTTGCTCGTTTTAGTCGTTCTTCCGTTAAATATTCTGTAAATGTTTGATTAAGTTCTGCTTTAAAAAGCTGACCCACATATTGGGGGTTCAAATATACATAATCTGCAATGTGCTTTAGCGTTATTTCATTGCTTAAATGATCATCAATATATTGAAGAATTTTTTGAAATTGTTTTGAGGTTTCTATTAATTCCTCATCCTTATCCTTAAAATGCTTTGAAATGGTTTCAGATAATTCCACCCTGTTAATCGGCTTTAATAAATAGTCCGTTATTCCATAACGCATTGCCGTTCGCGCATACTCGAAATCTCCGTGCCCACTTAATATAATGATGGGAACCTCCTTCGATATCTGTCTAACCTTAGAAATAAACGTTAATCCATTCATCGCTCCCATTCGAATGTCGGTAATAATAAGGTGAGGAAGTCGTTGATGTAAAAGCGATAGACCTTCTTCTCCACTTTTAGCCTCACGAACAGTAAAACCACCAATTACTTGTTCGAGTAATACCTTTAGTCCCGTTCTTATAATCTCTTCATCCTCAACGATAAGAATTTCCTTCACTTTTCTTCCCCCATTCTTTGAATCGGAAATGTTAGAATAACTGAAAATCCTTCCTTTTCTCCACTTTCTATTTGTATTCCATATTGTTTTCCATACAAAAGCTGGAGCCGTTCATGAACATTTGAAAGAGCGATCCCACTATGTTTTTCAGAGGATGTATGCTGCTGATTCTCTATTAATCTATTAAGTTCTTCCAAGCGCACTTTAGTAATTCCATTTCCATTATCTTCGACCTTGATTGTAATATGATTGCCATTCCTGTTTACCTTAATAAAAATGCTGCCCCCATTACTTGATAAACCATGCACAATCGCATTTTCGACTAAGGGCTGGAGTACTAGTTTTGGTAGCAATGCATCATATAGGGAAGGGTCCATTTCCTCAAAATAATGGAGTTTTTCACCCATCCTTACCTTTTGAATCGAAATGTACGATTGTATAAATTGCAACTCTTCCTTTAACGACACAACCTTTGAAGAATTGTCAATCGTATATCTGAGTAGTCTCCCTAGTGAAGATACCATATCTGACACATCCAAATTTCCTTTCGTAATTGCAAGCATATTAATCGACTCAAGTGTGTTATATAGGAAGTGAGGATTCATCTGACTTTGCAGGGCTCTTATTTCAGCCTCTTTTTCTCGCAAACCAGTTTTATAAACTTCTGATACTAGTCTGTCAATCTCACTAATCATATGATTAAAGCCGTTTCCAAGTTGACCAATTTCATCATTAGATTCTATTTCAACCCTCTGTGAAAGGTTCCCCTTTTGTACCTTATCCATTGCTTTTCGTAATTTATGGAGTGATTGTACAAGTGGTTTGGAGAGTACAAAACCTAATAAGAGAGAAATGAAAATACCAATAATAACAACAACAATAATCATCTTACGTAGTTGATTCACTTCACTAAATACGACAGATCGAGGGGTTAGCATAATGGTTTTCACCCCAGAATATGAGGATTCGTTATAAACCATCATGTAATCCTTTCCGTTAATTGGAATACTCGTATAGTTTTTTACTGTAACACCTTCCAATTCTTCTAAAAAGCTTAGCTCAATAATTTTATTTTCCTTATTCGGATAAATAAATTGATTACTTGAGTCCAATACAAAAATATGACTTTTTGAGTTAGCGTTGTCGACAATTTCTTCAATAAGTTCCTGCTTTATATCTACTTTGATGATCCCTAGCGGCATATATGTTGAAGGATCTCGAATAAGCCTGGCAACTGAAAATACAGCTGTTTCTTTATTTAAATAGTAATTGGGTTGGTGAAGGGGTAGTAACACCCATTCTCCATCTGCCTTCTCAATCTTCTTAATCCAGTCATTGTTTCTTTCGAAAACCTTTAGCATTACAGAATTCGAATCTAAATTACTAAAAATGGTCCCATCATTTGCTAAAATATGAATTCCCTTAATCTCATTTCTCATATGTATTAAACTTGATATATATCTCCACATTGGGAGTCGTTCGGAAGCAGGTGGAAATGCAGTAGATGTACTTGGTTCTTGATGGACTTTTAAAATATCCAGAATCTGCTGAACATATAGTGGTGAAAGTGAAATAATTTGCATCTCTTTTAAATACCGATTAATATTTTGATTAATTTGATCAGCCAGTTGAATCTGGTACTCCTCCGTCCGTTCTTGACTAGATCTTGCAAATTGATAATAGGTGATGCTCCCCAAAATTAGAGCTGTTAAGAGAATTAAGAGTGAAAAAACCAGCATAAGTTTCACGCGGTAAGGTAATGAAAGTAAATAGCTTTTAAGTTGCTGATATTGTGGAATTCCCATCGATCTCCCCTCACAAATGATGTATTTTATTATTTTATTTCTTTCGACATTTTTAGTTGAAATCCTTTGAATTTTTCTTAGGGGAAGAAAACTACAGCTAATTGACAATATTTTTAGCTGATAATTTGAATTGAAACCTGTTTTTAACTCCTCGTAATAAAGATTGATCCATCCTATGGTCGTTAAGGTGCATCCCATGGCCATTAGTAAAAATAGAACCCGAATACCGCCGCAGGCATTCGGGTTTCACTCACCTAAACATGTATCTTTAACGTTTGTCCGATATTTAATATGTCACTCGTTAAGTTGTTCGATGTTTTTATGTTGGCAACGGTGGTATTATACTTTTTGGCAATTCCGTATAAGGTGTCACCGGATGCGACTGTATACATCACAACATTTGTTGGAACTTTTAAGACTTGCCCGACGTAGATCATGTCCGATGTTAAGTTGTTGGCATTTTTAATGGCGGTCACGGTGGTGCCATTTTTAGCAGCAATGGCCGACAATGTGTCACCCGCTATGACTGTATAATTTACTGTATACACAGGTGCGGTTGTGCCGCTCACGGTCCCGGTGGGAGGCGGAGCCGTTGGTGCAACAACATCTGTTGGAATTCGTAATACCTGTCCGACAAATAGTGAATCGGTTGCAAGTCCGTTTGCATCCTTCAGCTCAGTAACCGATGTGTCGTTCCGGTTCGCGATTGCCCAGAGCGTGTCTCCAGACGCAACCGTGTATGTTTTATAGTTCTGAACAGGACCTGTATAGATTGGCGATACAACTGGTACGGTGTTAGGCAACGTCGTGGTGTAATTATTCCAGACGCTTTTGTTTTCTTGACCGATACTCCAGTTACCAACACCGCGAATATTGTATTTGCCAACAAGTTCAAGCTTTGCCTGAATCGACTCGTTATTTTCAAACCAAATGGTGTAGGTTCCTGGTGAAAGCGAGGCGCCATTTACAAATGTTACCGGGTCGCCAGGCTTTATCGTAATAGTCGCTTTTGGCGTTTTACTTACCTCATCAAACACTACGGTACCGTTATAGCGCTCAATCATGGTCTCAACCTGCGTGTTTGAAATTCCATAGCCGCCATAGTTTTGCCCCTCTATCCAATAGCGCCCAAAATGTGCGATACCCAGGACAATTTTATCTGGCGCTACATTTTGCGCAAGCGCGTATTGAATAGATTTATCAACCCACGAATAGCTTGCCACCGATCCAGGATTTCCGCCCTGATAGCTCTCGTCGTACGCCATAATCATGAGATAATCCGCATATTTCGCCAGATTTGTGTAGTCGTACGACCCATGCCAGCCCACATTCCAACCATTTGGATTGGCTGCAACCGCAACGGAAACTTCCTTCGTCGGCGGTATTTTTTCACGTAGCAAACGTACAAATTCGGTATAGTTTGCGCGGTCCGCATCGCTCACATTTTCAATATCGACATTGACTCCATCAAGGTTATAGCGTGCAATCGCATCGGCAATTTGCTGGGCGGCAAGTTCCTTGTTCGCAAGCATCGCCCGACCGACATCACGGTTCCAGTGATTACTTAAAAATGGAACGACGCGAATTCCTTGTCTGTGCATCGTGTCGATAAAATTGCGGTCAACCTGGTAGGTCAGCTTCAGCGTTCCGTCCGGATTGATATCAAAATAACTCGGTGCGACAATGTTCACGGCGTGCCCCGTTGAATTTACCGTGTTTACATATTCCTTTGTATTGCCAAAATACATATACCCAAGATTGATTACCTCGCTCGCTGAAATTGGCAGTCGCAATGTTTGGTTCGGCCGAAGCACGTCACTCGTTAAATTATTGAGCGTCATCAATGCGTCAACCGTTGTGTTATAGCGCTTTGCCACAGTATACAAAGTGTCGCCCTGAGCAACCGTGTATGAGCTGAGAGAAACATTGGTTGCAGCGCTTGTATTCCCAGCGACGTCAGTTTGGGTAACCGAAGCTGATGCAACCTTAGATGCCTGATCAACATACACATCTACCGAATAAAATCCATTTGCATCTGCATTCGCGATTCGCGTTACGAGCACATTTTTATCAGCATCAAAAAGAGAAACTTCAACCTTTGCGCTCGCCTCAGCAGATCCAATCACCGTATATATATACTGCATATTTTCATAACGGAAGCCATTTTTCGTTGCAACTGCATGATCAACGACCGTATCCTTCACAATTGTCAATGCCTCAGCAATACTTCGATTTCCAGCTCGATCGGTTTGCCGAGCTTCAAAGGTCAACGGTCCATCCTTCAGCCCTGACAGATTAAAATTGGACGTAAATGTTCCGTTTACAACCTTTGCGGTTTGCCTCACCGTTGTCGTGCCATCACTGACGACCATTTCAACGGTCGCACCTTCTTCCACGCTTGAACCCGTAATTGTAAAATCGGACTGGTTCTTGATGTTCACATAAGCTGATTGATTTGTCACCACTCCAACCGGTGCTGTTGTATCTTTTTCAAGCTTAAAAGTTCGCATTTCGCCAACGTTTCCAGCATTATCTGTGGCGCGGAATGTGGCTGTCAGTTGGCCATCGTTTAAAGTACCCAGGTCAAAATTTTCCTCAAACCTGCCGTCGTCATCCGTTTCAACCGTTTTCGTGACGACATTGACACCATCTGAAAATTCGATCACAACTGTACTATGTGGTTCAACAACACCGCGAATAGGATAAACCAAAACATTGTCCGAAAAAATAGGGAGTGGTGTTTCCAACTGAATCGCGTTTGGCCCCACTGTATCCTTGACCAACGTCTTAGTTACAGCTGGACTCGCATTTCCTGCTCGGTCGATTTGGGTCAATTCAAATGATAAATCTCCATCTAAAAAAGCTGTTAAATCAACCGGAACACGAAATTCTCCATTTTCATTCGTGGTAGCAGTCACGACTTGTTCCTGCCCATTTCCATTAAAAATGCGAACCCGAAGATCTGTGTTTGCCTCAGCTTTTCCGATTAGCTCGTAGCTTGCTTGATTTTTACCGGTAATAAATTGGTTGTTGTTCAAGATCGGTGCGGTCGGCGCCTTCGTGTCTTTTTCAACCGTTACATTACTCACATTGCTTGTAATGCCGGATGCACTCGTTTGGAAGGCTGAGATTGTCAGGTTCGTATCCAACAATGCGCTCACATCAACAGCAACATTGTACTCCCCATTTTCATTTGCCGTCGTAGATGTGATGATATCCGGATTTACTCCGTCTGACACGGTAATATCCACGGTTGTACCCGGCTGTGACTTTCCGAAAATGTGATAGCTCGTTTCTGAGTTACCGTTGATAATCTCCGTATTGTTAATGACCGGTGGCGCAAGAGTTGTTTCCTTCATGAGTGTTGCCCGCTCGACTGCGCTTTGATTTCCATGCTCATCAATTGCACTTGCTGTGACTAAAATTTCCCCGTCATTCAAGCTGCGAAGGTCTACAGATGTTCGGAACTCGCCATTGGCATTCGCTACAGCCTCAACCGTAATTTCGGGATTCACCCCATCCGATAATACAATTTGTATGGTCGCACCGGGGTCGGCCATTCCAAACAGAGTGTAGCCATTTGCGTTTTGTGTGTTGACCGTTTGCGTCGTGCTAAGGACAGGTTCACCCACGAACGTATCCTTTTGCACGGAAACTTGTGCCGGTGTGGAGCTATTTTGAGCTTCATCTGTTGCGGTTGCAGTAATTGTGATTGTTCCGTCATTTAAACCAGATAAGTTAAGGGCCGTTGAGAATGCGCCGTTTTCGTTCGTTGTAATTCTGGTTTCCACCGCTGGATTAACCCCATCTGTAGCACGAATTGTAATTGTTGCATTTGGCTCAGCTGTTCCCGCGAACGTATAACTTGCTACATTTTTACCGGTAATATCCGGTAGTTTTTGTAAAATGGGCACCTCAACCGTGGTATCCTTTTTAACTGTCAGTTTCGTCATTCCACTTTCGTTTCCGGCCGAATTAACAGCTTTTGTTGTAATCGAGATCGGTCCGTCACGCAATGTGCTAAGATTCACAAACGCATTAAATTCGCCTTTTTCATTCGTGAGGACTTCCGTTGTTATCGGTGCATTCACTCCATCAAAAAAGACCATTTGTACGCGCGTTGCAGGACTCGCCGTCCCTTTCACCAGATAGGCTGCAGCTGATTGCCTGTTGATGATTTGGGTATGAACCAGTGTTGGTGCTTCTAGGTTAACGGGTGGTGTTTCTTTTTTAGGCGGCTCCTCCGTTGTTACTGGTGTAATCGGAGCAGCAGTTCCGGGAATCATCAGCACCTGGCCAATCGATAAATTCGTTGTTGTTAAATTGTTCGCAGCTTGAATCGCATCAACCGATGTGCCAAATCTTTGCGAAATATTATATAAAGTGTCGCCCGCTACTACCGTATATTTTGTCGTGACCGGCGTAGGTGTTGGTGCAGGAACTGGAGTCGGATCTGGCTTTGTCGGGTCTGTCACAGTCCCACTGCCTGGAATCTTCAGCACCTGCCCAATGTTCAGCACATTTGACGTCAGGTTGTTGAGTGCCTTAACCTGATCCACTGTTGTGCCAAATCTTGTGGAAATTCCGTACAAGGTGTCACCCGCAACTACTGTATAAGTGGATGTATCTACCACCGGTTTAGGCGCTGGTGCTGTCACAGTCTGCTCAACCGGCTTTGGTGCACTTGTTGTCTGTAGTTGCGGAATCCGCAATTTTTGTCCAATCATAAGCATGTCTGTTTTTAAATTGTTGGTTGTGCGGATTTGGTCTACCGTCACGTTATAACGCTTCGCAATGTTGTAAAGCGTGTCGCCTGAACTCACCGTATATGTAAAAAATGGCAATCTCAGTTGTTGGCCGACAAACAGCATATTCGATGAGAGCCCATTGATTTTTTTAATTGAATCAACCGACACATTGAAGCGCATTGCGATTGAGTATAGAGTGTCCCCTGCTTTCACGATGTACAGATCATTCACTGTCTGTGTTGGACCACTGATGGTTTGCGCCCCAACATTTGGCGCGGTCGCCCCCAAATAGAAGGTCGTAATCAGCATCGAACCTGCTAACACCTTTGCGACCTTAATCGGCAGGTGCGGGAATTTTTCTTTTACGAGATGACGAATCTGTGTGTTCAAATCCTTTTTTTCCTGTTGAAAATGTACGCCAAACTCTGATGCAAATTCTGTCATTTGAGACTCCACAAAGACAACCAGTGTATAGTCTTCATTATTTTTCACAAGCTTATATCCTTGAATTTCCAAACGGAACACCCCATTATCCATTCTCTTGTGTTTTAGTTTCTCAACTTCCTTTTTATTCATTCCTTTTTTAGTTAAGATGGACGTAGGAGGGGTTGTTATGCTGCATCATGTTGAAATATATGTTTCCAATTTAGAGAAGTCGAACGTATTTTGGGGTTGGTTTTTAACGGAACTAGGATACCAAAAATATCAAGAATGGGATTCCGGAGTTAGCTGGAAATACGGTGAGACCTATCTTGTGTTTGTGCAGGTGGAAGAGCGGTTTGCGGATGTTCCCTACCATCGTTGCCGGGTTGGGCTGAATCATTTGGCATTTCATGCGCGATCAAAAGAGCATGTGGACGAGGTGACTCAGATGCTTCGGGAGAAAGGGATTCCCATTCTGTATGCCGATCGAACTCCTTATGCTGGCGGAAAAGACTATTACGCTATCTATTTCGAGGATCCAGATAGGATAAAGGTGGAGCTGGTGGCGCCATAAAAAACACCCAACGATTCCCGCCAGGTGCTTGATCAATTACGATATATTTTTCTTCGCTTCATACGGTGGGTCGGCCTTCATGCTTTGTGGCAGCATTTGAATCGAGTCAATAACACTATCAAGCTTCGTTTCGATCCGATGCAATAGATAGAATGTCACGACGACAGGAAAGCCAACCTCCTGAATAAAAGGCAAAAACTGCTCCACCAAACCTCCTCCTCTCCTAAAAATAAAACCAACTCCCAAAAAGAGAGCTGGCTCCAAACTAATTTAAAATTCAACTGATTCAACATTGCGCTCGACAACGCGTGCGCCTTTTTTCTCCATAATCGGTCCACCTGGTGTGATGAACACATTGGATGACACGATGAGATCCATAGCTGCGGAAACTGCCGCTGTATCAACAGGTTCCTTTGGATTCTCAATCGAAACAGTTGCTGTTTTTCCATCTTGATTAATAAATTGCATTTCTAGTGTTTTAGCCACTTTCTATTCCCCCTTTCTAAAGAATTGGTCCAACCTTACTTTCCGTCGCCTGCTAGTGAATAGCTGTTATTACGTTCTAATGTAACAAGCTGTAAGCTTTGAAGCTTTTCGATCGCAATCGCTACTGAATACAATGCATGAGCTGTTACAACGGGATTGATATTGTTGTAGTTTTTGTTTTTGTGGATTACCTTTCCTTTGTCATCATACCTGTTCTCAAACACCAAGCGTAATTGAGTACTTTGAATATCCTGAGTTGCTGCCATGTCCCTCACCTCCTTTACACTTAAGTTATAGAGAGGTAAGGGGCAAAAAGGGGCATCTCTTTTTAAAAAAGGGCAAAAAAAATACCTCCATAAAGGAGGTTCAACAAAATATATAAACAAAGGGGGGGAATACATTATTTATCCTTGCCCGATTTGAACCATCTTATACATAAAAAAGAAAAAGTATCCGAGGTTCCCATAATTTCCCCACATTTGCTCATACTATCCGTACAGATGCTTTTGCCCGAGGTGTACGTATGATTTCGATTTTTATGTCAGAATACAATATTACATACTCTCTTTTTTCAATACTTATTGCCCTTACTTCCGGTATTATTTGCTTTGATATTGCCTTAAATATCGTACCTAAATCGAAAAAACAAATAGGTATTCTTTGGATCTTTCTTGCTGCTTTTACATTTAGCCTTGGTACCAAAACAGCTTATATCGTTGGAATTTCTGGTCACGTAGAGTCATCTACAATCATTTTTCGGATTCCAGAAGTCATTGTTTCTTTCATGATCGTGTTCATCATGAGTTTTCTTGGAATTACTCTATTATCTAAAAAGAATACCTCCTATTTAGTGGCAGGCATTTTTTTTACGATAGGTAGTTGTACATCATACTATATGATCATCTTATCAAATAATCTATTTTCTCTTTCATTTTTAAATTCATGGTTTCTTCTTGGCGTGCTTAACTGCTTTATTTTTAGCATGGTTGGGGGCTTCTTGTTCAAAAAAGAGCTTATTAAAGAAACAACCTCAAAAAAGTGGTATGTTGGAGTAACCTTTGGAATTTCCATCCTTGTGCTCTGTCATATGTCTTCGAAAGGACTTATACATGCTGCCCAGGGTCCTATTTATGAGGGTGGAGTCATTGTCCCTTACCTGTTATTAAGCGTGTTTTTATTCATGTTCATTGCGTTTATTGGCAATTGGTATCAGCAAAAATTGCATGTGGAGCAACAAGATTTGAAAAAGCAAGAACGCTATTTTCGCTCCCTCTATGAGTTAAACCCCATGGCAATTATCATGTTGGATCAGAGTGGAGTCATTATCGACTTAAACCATACTTTTGAAAAACTATCGGGCATGGGAAAAAATGAAGTAATCGGTTTGCACTTTAACCACTTTTTACCTGAATCTATACAAAAAGCTATAAAACAACAGTTTGAAAAAGTATTGGCTGGAGAAGTTGTTGAATATGAAGTTAAAGCATATAATTCCGCAGGTGACCTTATTGATGTCTTTGTTCGGAATATCCCCATTACGGTAGATGGTAAAATCCAGGGAATTTATGGGATGATAAAGGATATCACCGAGAAAAAAAGGAACCTGGAAAAGATCCATTTCATGGCCTACCATACTCCACTTACCAATCTACCGAACAAACGGAAGCTTATTGAGGATGTTGCCGAAAAAATAACGAAAAGAATTCCTTTTAGCCTTGTTTATCTTGACTTGAATGAATTCAAAAAAACGAATGACCGTTTCGGACATTTAGCTGGAGATGCCGTTTTAATTGAGGTTGCCAAACGGCTAACGAAAACGGATGATCAAGGTGTTGCTTATCATATAGGTGGGGATGAATTTGCTGTTACCCTTCCAAAAGTACGGTACAAGGCGATTGAAGAAATTGCACTAGCAATTGCTAATGAAATCCGCCTGCCAATTTCCTATCATGAATTCACATTAGAGGTTTTTGCAAGCATCGGAATTGCGCGTTTCCCTTTCGATGCCGAAACGATAGAGGAATTACTACAGAAGGCAGACCTTGCGATGTACGCCTCCAAGGAACATGGCAGGAGTGAAATTGTGTTTTATCACGAAACACTCTTAAAAAAGGTCGAGGAACGTTTTAAGCTTGAGCAGGATTTAAAGGAAGCTCTTGAAAAACATGAATTTGAGCTATATTTTCAGCCACAATTCGATATTCAAATAGGAAAACTACGCGGGGCTGAAGCTTTATTACGTTGGAACCACCCTAAAAAAGGAATCCTTGGTCCGGATGTTTTTATCCATGTGCTGGAGGAAACCGCGCTAATTGTGGATGTCGGTGAGTGGGTTATAACAGAAGTTTTAGGATTGTTATGTTCATGGACAGAGGCGGGTTATGAATTTGAGAAAGTTTCGGTAAACCTGTCGGCAAAGCATTTTGAAAAACAAAGCTTGTATCATTTTATCCAGGAAGTAAATGAAGGGGACACTGCTTGCCTTAATCGCTTGGACATCGAGATTACCGAAAGTGCCTTAATGAATTTAGAAAAATCGATTGATTCCGTTCACCAATTGAAGAATCTAGGTATCACCATTAGTCTTGATGACTTTGGCACCGGCTATAGCTCTTTAAGTGTTCTTCATCAACTGCCAATCGATTATTTAAAAATTGACCGTTCTTTCATCAAAAATTTTAACACCGATTCAAAAATCTTAATTCAAATGATTATTCAAATGTCTAATAACCTTAACGTCAAAGTCGTCGCCGAAGGGATCGAAACAAAAGAACAACTCGCCTTTCTCATTGAAGAAGGCTGTACCTACGGCCAAGGTTACTACTTCAGCAAGCCCCTCCCAAAAGCCGAATTCGAAGCAAAGTGGCTTAAGCGGTGATTAGGGGCCACGGGTACAGTTATCGTGGCCCCTAAAAAACCATGGGGCCATAACGCGCTAGCATCATGACCCCATTTCATTTCTATTATAATAAGAGATGTGACAGAAGCTTCAACCAACCAAAAAATGCAATCCAAAGAGGTATACTTAATGTCGTCCCCCACACCATGCCAACTGCTAATTGATTCGTATTCTCTTCCATCACTTCGCCTCCTCAACTCATCTTGTCTTATCTCTATTATAACGAAATTATGACAACGCTTACATAAAAACTTCCCAACAAATTATGCCAAATTGTATCAAAAAAGAATGATCAAATACGCCATTGCGTATTTGCGACCGATTTTTAGGCCCATAGGAAGTGGGTCATAAAGACTTGCCACAGGATGTGGCGTTTTTAGTCTTGGATCTTACTGCCTCGAAAAACTTCCGCTGAAAAATCGTGGCANNTATTCAGCAGAAGTGGTTGGTTATTCCCAGAGCTCCCTTTTTGAAGTAGTGATGGCAGCCGCACCTGCCTCGAGTGCTCTTTGCACATCTTCTTTTGTCCGAATAAGCCCACCTGCAAGCACAGGAATATTCAATCTTCCCTTGACCTCTTGGATCATCCACGGCATCGCTCCTGGCAGCACCTCGATGTAATCAGGTTTGTTTTTCTCAATCAACTTATAGCTTTTCTCAAGTGCATGCGTATCAATCAAAAACATTCGCTGTATCGCACAGACTCCCTTTTGCTTCGCCTTTTGAATCACACTAGATTTCGTCGAGATCAATCCATACGGCTGAAATTCCTGACAAAGATATTCCGTCGCGTACTCATCACTTTTTATCCCCTGTACCATATCCACATGAAAGATCATCTTCTTCCCATATTGATTAGCCATCTTATTAATATTTTTCAACTGAGCAATGTGGATTTCCGTAAAAATCCCAATTTCGTATTTACTTTTTAAAAAATACTCAAATTCCTTCATCGTCGTCGATGCAGGCAAAATTTGTTGATCCACCTGTCTCCCCTCCATCTTTTATTAGTAGTATACACTTAC
>NZ_JBALOX010000070.1:90037-90213 GCF_036965165.1 Bacillus sp. JJ1521
TACATGCAAAAAAAGAGCCCTACTCGGGAATGAGCAGGGCAAAAGAGAAAAAAGTCTACAGGTAAAAATATATAGTCAAATGTAGAAAACCCCCATTCTCCACATTAACTAACAATAATTTTAATAGTGATACTAGCAAACTGTATTTACTATACTTATATAATACCAATGTATTA
>NZ_JBALOX010000071.1:0-15453 GCF_036965165.1 Bacillus sp. JJ1521
GTTTTGTCATCATATCTCACATGACGAAGTGCATCATCAATCGCTTCTTGGAGATTGTCAGGGACTTTTGGAATGTCGTTTGGAATGCAGCGACAGGCTTCTATTAATAGCATTATGAATCGTCGAAACACCTCATCAAGATTTGGTTTCTCAATCACTTCACTCGCCCACTCAACATCAGGATAGTTCTTCATTTGACAAAAGCGCTCCGCTAAATCTTTTTCCTGAAGCCCTAATTCCTTCGTTATTCTTGATTTCTGCGGATGATCTTGTTCGAGCTTCTGGATATAGACAAGCCAAGCTGCCTCGGCTATTTTGTCATCCTCAGTATCCTCAGGTTCTGAAAAATGGACATCTAGTCCTGCCTCAACAGGCCGCTCCCGTAGTAAACGTGCACAAAAGGAATGAACCGTTCCGATAAATGATTGTTCAATGTTTTGTAAGGCTTCCTCTAGCCTAAATCTCACATCCAGGTCGGTTTCCTCTTTACATTGTTTCTCAAGTACGGTTAAGAACCGTGTTTTAAGTTCGTCCGAGGCTTTTTTTGTAAAGGTAATCGCGACAATTTCGTCAATACTTGCTTTCCCTGTATAAATCAGGTTCACCATACGGTCAACTAGGCTCGTCGTTTTCCCTGAGCCTGCTCCTGCTTCTACAAGGAAATTTTGATCCAATACAATTGAAATTTTATCTCTTGCCTCTTGGTCAACAACTACTTTAGTCATAGGCGCGCACCCCCTTAAAGCTCTTTAGTCCCTCAGCCGACTCATCTTTTTGCTTTTGTATAAATGCCTCTTTATCATAGGTGGAACGTCTGCAAATATTTTTAAACTCACAGAATTTACAATCATTCTCATCCTCTGTCATTGTAAAATGACCATACTCCACAATCGAAAGAAGCTTGTCTAAAATGTCCTTCCCATTTGATCGAGTCGTTTCCTCCTGCTCTCTCACAAAGCGTTTCCCCGCTCCTTTTCGCGTCGGGAATATATATGAGCTCTTTTTCACAACTCCAGCTTCCATTCCTAAATNNCGACCACCTTTAAAAAACTCCTTCGTATGATAGCCCCAGCTGCTTCCCGTTTTATAATCAATGATGTGGTAGGTGCCATCCGGCAGCCTGTCGACCCGGTCAATAATACCTCTTACGTGAACCGTTCCAGATGGAAGCTCAATTACAGCAGGTGCGTCTTCTCCAAACGAATATTCAAAATACAATGGATCACCAAGTTCACTATTTTCCTCTTCAATTTTTAAAAAGGTCTCACATGATTCGATGATTTCCTCTGACTCTAGTCTTTCTGTTCGTGCATTTGGTGGCGGAACAACTGTTTTTACATATTCCAGCCGTTCCTTCGCAATCTTAGTTAAAAGGCTAATATGCTGTTCGTAGGAAGGTCTTTCACTACGTATTTTGATTTCTTGATAAAATTTCTCAAATATTTCGTGCAATAAGGTTCCCCTTGTTTTGGCATCTACCCATTTCGTCGGGTCATAAGACACATCCTCGATTACCTTTAATCGCAAGACATTTTCTAAAAAGTAGGCATAGGGGCATTTCGCAATTTTTTCAAGTTTCCCCGCGGAAATCATGATATCTTGATTTTTGCGAGGGTCAAACCTGGTTGTATCACTTTCAATCTTCCCTTCGTACACAGTAAATGCGGGATCATGTCTCATTTTTTCAGCATGAAGCCCTCTTGCAATATTCGAGAAATCAGCTAAAAATGGTTTATCAAGCTGAACGATTTGAGAGTTTGTAATTTTCTCATACCACCAGTCTTCGTTTACAACAGTATGGTTTCTGTTTTCAATTGGCACTTTCTTTTGTAAAGTCTTAAAATCTGCTAAAAAGTCACCTGTTTGAATTCGATAGCATTGTAAGAACAAATACGCTGGTGAAATAGCGCGATTTTCATTGATATCGAATCTACAGTAACTAACCGTAATTTCATTTTTTGACGATGAAGCAAACAGCTGTAACATAGAATAAAGGTCCCTTTTAGGCCTTTCTTTTTCTAAAGGTAAAAATCGACCAAGCTTTTCTCTTTCGGTATCAAGTAAAAGTGGGTCCTCCCCTGAATTTCCTGGAAATCGCCAGTTGTCCATTCCCACAACAAACAAATGCTCACGATTCAAATAGAGCCCATTTTTATAAGAAGTAAGATGTAAATAGCCAGGCTTTGGACGCGAATGACCGATGCGAATAGAAAGAAAATCTTCTTCGAATTTTTGTTGGGCATTGGGTACTGCTTCAATGGCATATGGGAGCAAATCCTCGATTCGCTCAAGCAATGTATCCTTCGCCGCTTGGTCAAAGCCTGAAGAAACCTTGCAATAATTCTGCAGAAAGTACTTGATTGTTTTTAACAGCTCACCATAAATGATGGTTACTTCGTCTTCGACAGTTGGCATACGTTTGAACGTAGTCGAAAACCATTTTAACAGCCATTGATAATCACGAATTCGGTTCTCCGATTCGGGAAGTTCATTCATTTTTGCTTGGATTTGTGAAAGGTAGCGCTCTTTTCCCCAACCGATGTTCGCTCCACGAAGTAGCGTTGCCCATTTTCTTTTTGAGGGAGCGTCATCTCCCAAGTCCAGCAAATTTTCCTGAAGTAGCTTTAGAAAAGCTTTCAAACTGTAATACTCATTCATCCACCTTAAAACTCCAGCTGCCATTTTTCCAGGTCTTGTGAATCCAATCGGGATCCCTTCCCCAAAGGTCACCGGCACTTGTAAACGTTCAGCTATATGATACATAGCGGTTATATATTGAGCGCTTGAAGTGTAAAAAATCGCGGACTCATCAAACCGATCGCCTTTTTCTTTGATTCGAAACATAACTTCCTTTAGCTCCATCTCTTCCGTTTTTGCTGAAAAAAGGGATAGAGTCGGTACAGTTGTTGTTGAATTCTCCACATCAAACAAATAACTTAATGGCGTTTCGTCTCCGAAAACGACCTTGGAAAAAGGTGAAGACTCAGGTGAAGAAATTCCACGAACTGCTTCCATGGGTAACTGAAAATAGGTTGAAGGAAGGGCAGTTTGTAAAAATTCTACTTGTACATACTCAAGTCTTAGGTTGCTTTGGAGAATAAAGATCTGATTTCTAGAATGATATTTTCCTAGTGCATTCCGATAAAGGTCCGACTCATCGATTCGTTTATGTTTGTGAAGAAGTTGTTCATATGCCTCTAAAATAAGTATCATATCTTCGCCTTTTTTAGGTGAAACAAATTGTTCCCTTGAAAGTGTGCCGCTTTTGTATCCAGCAAGACGAAGTCGTTTTATTGTTTGATACATGCTTTGGCTTAAGCTTCGTGTGATTTCGACCTCGTGAAAATATCGAAGGTCTGGCTGAAGATCTGATAATAAGGAATACATAAAATGTGTCCCCAGTGCGTCACTTAGGAGTTGGTTTTCTTCGGATGAGGTGGCTTCGAGGGCAAGTTCCTTGATTGTTTTAAGTTTGATATTGATGGCATAATTGTTTTTTTGAGTAAACCATCTTAAAATTTGGTCGCCAATCATATATGAATCCACAAGTAGAATTTTTTCGGTTAATACATGCTGTTTGCATATCGTTTCGAGGTGTCTGACAAGAACTTCCATTGGTTTCACTCTCCTTTTACTGGCTATTTTTAAATAAAAAAAGGACGCCCAAATCTACATTCAGACATCCTTGTTGTAATCAAATACTCCTAGGCGTATTTGCGCCCAGATTTTAGGCACACAGGAAGTGGGTCATAAAGACGTTGCCACATGAAGTGGCGTACTTAGTCTTTGATCTTACTGCTCGAAAAATATCCATTGAAAATCTGTGGCATCCGCCGGAGGCTATCATTTTATTTAGCAGAAGTCCAGGCTTCTGCTAAATAAAATTAATCGATTATTTCTCTTATCTTTTTAATAGTATTCCCATTTATTTGTTCGCTAAACTTCCCATTAACACGAACAGCCGAGCCAAAATGATATTCGGTTGCATGAACTTTTTCATGAAGTTCAGCAATATTGTCTGGTGATAGGCCGGAGCCTGGCATAATCACCGGTGATGATTTTTCGCTAAATAGTGCTTGCATGACTTTAAGATTTTCTACACCATCTAATGCCTTTGGCGCTCCCCCCGAGGTTAACACCGTTTGGATCGAATCACTGTATTTTTGTAGGGTTTGATAAGCTTTAATAATATCCTTCGCTTCATCAATCGCACGGTGGAATGTAATCTTCATTCCGCTAGCGGTCTCAATGACTTTTTCAAGAAAAGCTTCGTCAATTTCTCCATTTTCAGTTAAGGATCCGAACACGATTCCCGCTGCACCAAGTTCCTTACATACTCTTACATCTTCTAAAATAACCCGCTTGTCGTCATCTGAATAAGTAAACGAATATCCGTGAGGGCGCACCATGACATGAACAGGGATTGAGACCGCTTGGACAACATCTTTAATGATACCATAAGAAGGTGTTAATCCTCCTTCCGTCATTGCGGTAACAAGTTCGAGTCGGTTTGCACCGTGTTCTTCTGCAAGTTTTGCATCTTCAGCATGCTGGACAATAATTTCGATTAACACCATTGACTACCTACCTTCGTTCGTAACCATGAGGACTGTTCCTCTGGTCCCTAAAAGGAACCAGTAGAACGGACCCTATGGCACTCTACTTTTTTCGTAATTTGAACATCTTGTACATATAATAACCCATAGTTCCAAAAATAGACACGAGCATCCCAATCATGTACCACATGCCTAACCCTTCATTGCCTTGGGCAACAGTTAGCATTTCCCAAGCGCCAATCGCCAAAAAGAATGTAAGAAAAAAATTCATCGTAATGAGCATTTTTCGAGAGATTCTATACAAGCCTTCCGCATTTTCTTGCGTCACTTCGACAGGATAATTATGAATATGTGGAAACATACCTATAATAAATAAAGTTTTAAATAAAAAGGTTGCGATTATTGGAAGAATGAGAACACTCCATTTTCCACCCCAGCTATCAGGCTCTCCGGCAAAATTAAAATGGGTTGGAACCCGGTCAGGAATTTCACTCCAATTCACAATGATAATTCCATATATTCCAAGTAAAAATAAAATTGAGAGAGCCACTAGTATTTTTTCAGATAATGTTTTCGGCAACTTCAATACCGGTTTTTCAGACACAAAAACCACCCCTTATCATACTTTTAATACGAAAAGGGGGTGGTGAAAGTTTCATTTATGTCCAAATTGTCTATTCAATTTCTTATATTTTTTCTGAATTGCAGCCTCTTTCCCGCTAGTTTTGTAAGGATGAGGTAAGCAATGATACTAAATCCAAGTCCTCCCAGATGGTAGGCTAGAAGGCTGGGAGGTTCGTAAGTGTAATGATGCGAGCCAAAAACCATTCCACCAAAAAGGTAGAAACAGATGAACACGCCTACTTTTAGGTAAGGAAGCAGCTTTTCATAGGCCAAGATTTTACCGTTATTTTCACTTTTGATACGAGAGGATAGTCTTTTTATCAAGTATAACGAGATAATGGTTACGATAATCGGAATGATGATCACTGATAATGTACTTAAAAAAGTAGCTTGCTTCCAAAGATATTTTTCATTAATACCCTTATCAAACTCCAATAACTGGAGTGGGAATGAGAGATTCTCAGCATAGTTATCAAACCTTTGGATTCCGAAGTTTTCTCTAATAAAGTAATCACCTGTGATTGCTCGATAATGATGCGAAATGCCCTGTATGACTAGGTTATAAAATCCATATGGCAAAAATAGAAAAATCACACTAAACGCAAATTGTGAAACGAAACTTGCTCCAATTAATCCCATAAACTGACTAAATGTAAAAACCCCAATTAATGTTGCAAGAGCAAGGACAAAATAATATCCAAGTGCAGATAACGGAAGATATTCATGTAACACTGAATTTCCTAGTATAAACATCGAAATTAATACACTTACTGCCAGTGCTATTGTCAAATGAAAAACTCCGAAAATCCACTTTGAGAAAAAGATATCACTTCTTTTGTATGGGAGTGCTAGTGTAAAATCTAGGTTTTGATTTGTTCGCTCTAACCCAATTAAAACTGTAGCCAAAAGAATGGATGCAAGAACTTGAAACAAACCAACTTCCAAAAAATTACCAAAATATAATGTATATGGCTCTGAATTTCCCCATTCATCGTAGTGCAAAAGTGAGTATTCCTCGATACGTAAAAAGTTATTCAGCTTATATGGAAAGTAAAGACAAACCAACCAAAGTCCCCACACGACAAACTTGGACAGCTTATAATTCCTAAGCCAAAGTGCTTTATTAAACAATGTCATCCCCTCCTAATGCAGACACAATCATGTCTTCTAGTGACATCGGCAATTCCTCAAAAAGCAATGGTTGCTGCTCCTTTAATCGTGATACTGTTTCTTCAGTATTTCCTTTTATTAAAAGAGTGTTCACACGTCCAATTTGAGATAAAACTTCAATATTTGGAAGCTCCTTAAATTTTTCAGGAATGCCAATTTCTTTAAAGACCACCTGAACTTTTTTATACTGTAATCTAGCATTATCCATTGTAACGATTGATTCTACCTCGCCATCCTTTAACATAATGATTGTATCCGCAATTTTCTCAATTTCATCTAAATGATGGCTAGAAATAAGAAGTGAAATCCTTGATTCTGACACTTCCTCTAAAAGAAATTGGAGAATTTTCCTTTTTACTACCGCATCCAGTCCATTCGTTGGTTCATCTAAAATAATCAATTTTGCTTTGGTTGAAATGGACAAAATGATAAATAGTAAGGCCTTCATCCCCCGTGAGAAGGTTCGAATTCTTCGCTTCTCTGGAAGGTTAAAACGCTGTAACAACTGATAAAAATATGGCTTGTCGAAATTTACATAAATCGCATCATATAAAGCGACAAGCTCTTTGATACTGTAGCCATGAAAGGCTGAATTGGAATCAGGAACAAATACCATTTCCCATTTTACTTCGGGATTTGTTACGATATTTTTTCCTTGAAACACAACCTCACCCTGGTCCGCATCTAAAATGCCAACAAGGCTTCTTAGCAGCGTTGTTTTTCCGACTCCATTTCGTCCGACCAAGCCAACAATTGACCCTTCACCAATTGAAAAAGAAATATTTTGTAAGACCCATTCTCCTTCGATGGTCTTTGATAGATTATGAACGTTAAGCATTGCTGTCCTTCCCCCCTAACTCATCGACATATTTCTCGATCCACTCAACAAATGTTTCTTTATTTATCCCAAGATAAGAAGCTTCTACGAGTAAAAGCTTTAATGATTGTTTGATTTCCTCCACTTTTTCATCATCCACCTTCTTTGGAAGCTGTTCAGAAACAAACGTTCCCTTTCCCCTTCGTGTTTCGATAATTCCCTGTCGTTCAAGCTCTTGATACGCTTTGCTGACGGTATTCGGGTTTATAATCAAAGTCGAGGAGAGCTCTCGAACACTTAATAATTTTTCATCTGGCTGAAGGACTCCTTTTAAAATGAGTTCCTTGACTTGGTTTACAATTTGTTCCCAAATTGGTGTATTACTGCGTTCATCCAAGTGAAAATACAAGCAAAACACCCCTTTCAGTTAATCTATGTCATTCGTGATTCTTGTGTACTACATCACGTGGTACACTCAATACATTAAATGACAATTCCAATCATGTCAATACACTTCCGCCCATTTTTATAATAATTTGTATTTCTTACTCTTCACTGTTTCTGTTACACTAGAAATGGAAGTACTTACATTCGTTTAAAAGGAGAATACATATGTCTAAGTTCGAACAAACGCTTGAAAAATATGCTGATTTAGCCGTTCGTGTCGGTGTGAATGTTCAAAAGGGACAGAACCTTTTTATTAATGCACCTATTTCAGCAGTAGAATATGTAAGAAAAGTTGTAAAAAAAGCCTATGAGGCTGGAGCAAGAAATGTATATGTTGAGTGGAATGATGACGAAATTACACGGACACGCTTTGATCTTGCACCTGATGAGGCATTTCTTGATTATCCAATGTGGAAGGCAAAAGGAATGGAAGAGCTCGCAGAAAACGGAGCAGCCTTTTTATCCATCATTTCGTCTAATCCTGATTTATTAAAAGGCGTCAATCCTGATCGCATTGCCAACGCAAATAAAACGGCTGGCCAAGCGCTACAAAAATACCGAAATTATTCTCAGTCTGATAAGATCAGTTGGTCCGTAATCGCAGTCCCTTCAGAAAGTTGGGCTAAAAAAGTATTCCCAGACCTATCTTCAGAAGAGCAGGTTGAAAAATTATGGGATGCGATTTTCCAAGCAACTCGTGTTGATGTCGAAGACCCTGTACAAGCGTGGAAGGAACACAATGCAACTTTACATGCAAAGGTTGAATACTTAAACAAGAAAAAATATCACAAATTACATTATAAAGCACCTGGAACTGACTTAGTGGTTGAGCTACCTGAAGGCCATGTATGGATTGGCGGCGGTGGTGAAAACGAACAAAACATTGAGTTCGTTGCCAATATGCCGACTGAAGAAGTGTTTACAGTTCCTAAAAAAGATGGTGTTAATGGATTTGTGAGCAGCACAAAGCCACTTAATTATGGTGGGAGTCTGATTGATCAATTTACATTAACCTTTGAAAATGGTCGCATCGTTGACATGAAAGCTAAAACAGGTGAAGATACGTTAAAACGTCTTGTGGAAACTGATGAAGGAAGCCACTATTTAGGTGAGGTTGCACTTGTACCACATAGTTCACCTATTTCACAATCAAAAATTCTTTTCTACAACACGCTTTTTGATGAAAATGCATCCAATCACTTTGCGATTGGAAATGCATATGCCTTCTGTATTGAAGGCGGTAAAACGATGTCTCGTGATGAGCTTGTGGAAAAAGGAGCAAACTCCAGCATTACACATGTCGACTTCATGGTTGGATCAGGTGAAATGGACATCGACGGTATCACAGCCGATGGAACCGTCGAACCAGTCTTCCGTAATGGGAACTGGGCGTTCTAAAAAACAAAGGCACTACTAGGGGCTGAGTTCCTCCAGTAGTGCCTTTTCCACTTTAATAAATGATTCACATCTCTCTTTTCTTTTTCATTAATGCTAAAAGTTTTTTATCTAATTCATCGTAATTGGGGTCATCCTTCGTTATCAATGACAATTGGCCGATTGTCGCACTTATCTCATTTTCGATAAGAAGCAGTTCTTCTTCTTTGTTTTGTAAAGTGTCCGGCTCTTTTTGATCCCTTCTCATATACTCCCCTAGCCCCATTTCAACCCTTTTAATTTCCCGATTTTCAAACACAAGCAGTTTGTCACACATTTTTTCAAGAAAATAATGATCATGAGAAACGGTAAGAATCGTGCCTTCAAAAGATTCCAGCATTTTTTCAAGCGATTGGCGACTTGCTAGATCGAGATGATTGGTAGGTTCATCTAAAATTAATAAATCTATTTCATCCAACAACAATTTAACGAGTTTCACCCTTGTTCGTTCCCCTAGGCTTAAAGACGAAATTGGCTGATTGATTTTATTTGCTTTAAACCCAATGTTTGCGAAAATGGTCCTTGCTTCACTTATCGCATCTTTTACAGTGAGACCAACGTATTCCAGGATGGTCTTCGATTCATCCAAGTCAGTCACATCCTGAGACAGATAACCGATTTTTAAGGAATGACTCTTCCAAAGCTCCCCAGTTGAAAGCACTGATTCTCCCATTATCAGGCGTAGCAATGTCGTCTTCCCACAGCCATTTTCGCCTAGAATACCAATCCTTTCTCCAAACTTTACATAAAAATTGCTATCCTTAAACAATAGCCTCTCATCAAATCTCATTCGACCATTCTTCACTTCAACAATTCGTTTTCCACGCTTATTACCCTGTTTAAAATGAAATTGGAGTTCCTCCCTTTCCTTTGGCTTTTCTATCTTATTTTTCTCAAGTTCCTTTTCAAGGCGCTTCATTTTGGATTTTATTTGTTTATCCATTTTCTTTGCCTTCACACGGTAGAATTCCTTAAAGCCCTCTTGTTTCGTGGATTGCCGATGCGCTTTGTCTGACCAGCTTTGCAAATTACTCATCTGGTTTTCAATTTTTTCTTTCTGCTTTTGCTGAGTGTCGTAGCGATGGAGTTGGCTTTGATATTGCCTTTCCTTCTCTTCATAATAATCCGTATAGTTCCCCTGATAAATGACCGAATTGCCGTCTTCAATTTCAATAATTTGACGAACTGTTTGATCAAGAAAATATCGGTCATGCGAGATGACAATGATTGCACCCGAAAAAGCCTTAATTTCCTCTATCAGCCACTCTACTCCTTTAAAATCAAGATGGTTTGTAGGCTCATCAAGTAATAACAGGTCGGCCTGGGATGCCCAAACTTTCGCTAATGATAGCTTCGTTTTCTCGCCACCACTTAAATGTGCCCCTCTATTTTGATCCCATGACTGCACTTTCGTTAACCCAAGCTGACTAGTTTGCTCCAAAATTCCCCCTGAAATCGCAGCTTCTTCAAGGTCACGAAGTGCATGTTCTGCAGCCTGTTTTACATAGCCAATTGAAATCGGTCCTGACGGCATCTCAATATTTCCATTATCCATCTCTCTTTTTCCCGTTAAGATGTTGGCCAATGTTGATTTCCCGGCACCATTATTACCTACAATCCCGATTCGATCTCCGCTTTGAACGTCGAATTCAATATTATTTA
The DNA here is from genome assembly GCF_036965165.1 of Bacillus sp. JJ1521. NCBI lineage: Bacteria > Bacillati > Bacillota > Bacilli > Caryophanales > Bacillaceae > Bacillus > Bacillus sp. JJ1521. Next base: position 10,711 of record NZ_JBALOX010000071.1, read on the forward strand.
AGATAACCTTATCACCGTAGCTTTTGTGGATCCCGCTTATTTTTAAAATCGTCATAAAAAAACCTCCCTAGACTGTATCTAGAGAGGACGCATTTTTCCCAATACAAAAAATGTACACTTGTTAATGTACAAATGGACATGGAAATGGGCATACGAATCCTATTCTCTAGATACACGTTTTTCGATATTGAAAAATCGGTACGAAAATAAGATTAGTTATACATTGCCCCAGACCCATTCCTTTCGAATTTTATTAGTTTTAGTATATGTGCATAGGTATAATCTGTCAATCCTACTTGGTTTAATCACTTCTTTCCCCTGTTCGCCAATATTCGATATAATAGTAGTAATCATATGAAAGAATGAGGAGTTTTTATGGAAAAAGTTGAAGTTTTTATTTTATCTGGATTTTTAGGAAGTGGTAAAACTACTTTATTACAAAATATTCTTACTCAAGAAAAAGAGGCAGGGCGAAAAGTGGCGGTCGTGATGAATGAGTTAGGTCAGGTTTCGATTGATTCAAATGCTGTTTCAGAGAATACACCTCTAAAAGAGTTATTAAATGGTTGTGTATGTTGTACGATTCAAGGACAGCTTGAAGTTCATCTCCAAGGGCTGTTGCAAGATCATAACCTTGATGCCATCTATATTGAAACAACAGGAGTTGCCCATCCGATTGAGGTATTGGATGCGTGTATGTCGCCACTTTTTGCAGATCAATTAGTTGTCCAATCGATTGTGACTATCCTCGATGTGAATCGTTGGAAGGAAAGAGACGTATTAAGTGCTCAGCTGCAGATGCTCCTACGCGAACAAGTTCGCCACGCCGATGTATTATTACTTAATAAAGTTGACCATTTGTCGGAGATGGAACAAGGACAAATACTTTTTGAAATCCAGTCAATAAATCGTGATGCAAGATGCTTGTTGACAAAGTATGCTGCTGTGAAGCTTGATCATCTTCGTACGATGAAAAGGACTGAGCGAAAGCCACACGAACGTGCCCATGTCCATCTCGATTTAAAACTAAAAACATATGTACATACATTCACAAATCCACTTGACCTTGATTTATTCGAAGATTGGCTTAGAAAAATGCCTGATACGATTTACCGAATTAAGGGCTATTTAAAGTTTACCCATTCGAGTCATACTTATTTGTTTCAATACTCCTATGGAACTCCAATTTACTTAAAAGAGCTAATGAATTACAAGCCAACATTTGTATTTATCGGTGAAAAATTGGATCCACAATGGATGAAAGTCGAAATGGAGAAGCTTGAAGAAGGAAGTTTGAAAGCTGAATAGGTCAACTGCGAGAGGAATTGGGCCCTATTACATGATAATTGTGATCTAACCCGGAACAATTGTGCCCTAGCTGACCAAGATTTGTTTCATATCCTTTATTAATTTTGCCCTAACTTTAATAAATTGCTCCCTATCATGCAAAAGACAGGATTGGTCCTAATTCCCAAGCATCATTTTCACAATACGTGACAACTTAAAACTGAGTAATCGTTTGGTTACTCAAAAACTTTGTCGGGAGTGATGTATCATGGCAAGAAACAAACTATTGGTTCCAGGTGCTGAAAATGCTCTAGATCAAATGAAAGAAGAAATCGCCAATGAGTTTGGAGTTCAGCTTGGTGCAGATACGACCGCACGTGCTAACGGCTCCGTTGGGGGCGAAATGACGAAACGTCTCGTTGCAATGGCACAACAACAGCTTAAAAATGGTTCGCAACAATAACCATTCCCTAGGGGGCCCTTATACTTGGGCCTCCTTTTCCATTTTCAAACCCGATACTAGACAATAAAAAAAACCGCTACTTTCCCTAAAAGTGAACGGTTTTTTCAACATATATTTTCTCAGTCTTCATCATTACTGTTGGGTTTTCCTGTGCCTCAATTGTCCTTACTCCAAATAAAATCATTCCCACTACGACTAATGCAAACAATAACACAATGATACAATTTTTTACTAAAGCCATCTGTCCCACCCTATCGTTTTCAATCCTTTATTTCAAAGCCCTTCTTGCCAACAAAACTATTCTATTCACGATTTTCTTTTTTATTCCCAAATATTAAAAAATGATTAAAACGACCTTGATTTTCTCACGTCCTTTTAAGTGGGACATATAGTGTAGTAAAAGGGGGGGAAATCACATGGATAAGTATGTATTCTTATTTCTAGCGTGTATATTAGCAGGCTTTGCTTTAATTAAAGTAACTGCGTATGATACTGTTTTAGTAGGCCTGCACTCAGTATTCACACTAGTTGGTGCAATTACAATCATTGTCTTTTCATTTGTTCTTATATTCAAAGGAATTTTAGCTTTATTAGGTAAATGATAAGCCTCTTTATGGCTTATCTTTTTGATTTTAGGGGTTTGTACCTTTCATAATTTTCTTAGTAGCCATATGCTAGTACTACACAGACTATGTGAGGTGAGATTAGCATATGGCTTCAATCTTTTTAGGACCAATCGAAATTAATAGGAATGAAGGAACCATCATTACTGGGAACTCGTATAATGTTTCTCCCACATCAACTGGAAAAACGTATGCCGGTTCTGGGTCTTTAAATACAGGTGTCTATGTAACGAATAATACTGTTGTGAGCATATCCAATACGAATGACTCTGATAAAAACGACTCAACTATTTCAAAAGAAACATAAAAAACCGTCTCCCGAAAAGGAAGACGGCTTTACTTATTATGCATACATTGATTCAACTTGTTTTTGAAGTTCAGTATTCTCAAGATATTCATCATATGTCATTTGCTTATCTACAAGACCATTTGGCGTGATTTCAATAATGCGGTTTGCAATTGTTTGAACGAACTGATGGTCATGTGATGTGAATAATATAGATCCTTTGAACGCAATTAAACCATTGTTTAAAGCAGTAATGGACTCAAGGTCTAAGTGGTTTGTTGGGTCGTCTAATAAGAGCACGTTTGAACCACTTAGCATCATTTTTGAAAGCATGCAGCGTACTTTTTCTCCTCCAGAAAGAACGCTAGGCTTTTTCAATACCTCTTCCCCAGAGAAAAGCATTCTGCCTAAGAAGCCACGAAGGAAGCTTTCACTTTGATCATTTGGTGAGAACTGACGTAGCCAATCCACCAAAGATGGCTCATCTCCCCCAAAATACTCTGAGTTGTCCTTAGGAAAATAGGCTTGTGATGTTGTTATACCCCATTTGAAGGTACCACTATCTGCTTCCATTTCTCCCATTAAAATCTTGTATAATGTCGTGATCGCAATTTCACTTTTTCCTACAAACGCAAGCTTGTCACCCTTGTTCATAATAAAACTCACATTATCAAGTACCTTAACGCCGTCAATTGTTTTTGTCAGACCTTCAACGCGTAAAAGATCATTTCCAATTTCACGCTCAGGTGTGAATCCGACAAACGGATATCGACGTGACGATGGTCTAATATCATCAAGTGAAATTTTATCTAATAACTTTTTCCGTGATGTTGCTTGTTTAGATTTTGAAGCATTTGCACTAAAGCGCGCAATAAAAGCTTGAAGTTCTTTAATTTTTTCTTCTTTTTTACGATTTGCATCATTCGCCATTCTTGAAGCAAGCTGGCTTGATTCATACCAGAAATCATAGTTTCCAACATAGATTTGAATTTTTCCATAATCAAGGTCTGCCATGTGTGTACATACTTTATTTAAGAAATGACGATCATGGGATACGACAATTACGGTATTTTCAAAGTTAATTAAAAATTCTTCTAGCCACTGGATTGCTTTTAAATCCAAGTTGTTAGTAGGCTCGTCAAGTAATAGTACATCTGGCTTCCCAAATAAAGCTTGCGCTAATAATACTTTTACTTTCTCAGAACCAGTTAATTCTGCCATTTTTTTCGTATGAAGCTCCTCAGTAATTCCTAATCCTTTTAAAAGGATAGCTGCTTCTGATTCTGCTTCCCAACCATTTAATTCGGCAAATTCACCTTCTAGTTCAGCCGCTCTCATACCGTCCTCATCAGAGAAATCTGGCTTCATATAAATGGCATCCTTCTCCTGCATTACTTCGTAGAGACGGGCATGCCCCATAATAACAACCTTAAGGACTTCATGCTCTTCATATTCGAAATGGTTTTGCTTTAGGATTGCAAGGCGCTCACCTGGCGTCATATGAATATCACCAGTTTGTGCCTCAATCTCACCAGAAAGAATCTTCAAAAAGGTTGATTTTCCGGCACCATTTGCACCAATCAATCCATAGCAATTTCCCGGTGTAAACTTTATATTAACATCTTCAAAAAGCTTGCGGTCACCATAACGCAAACCTACATTAGTAACTGTAATCATGTATTGTAAATCCTCCATTTCAAGTTCACTGCTACTGATTATACCATTTTAATAGAAACATCTCTACTATGTGAGCAAATGAGGATATAGTTTCTAGTTTTCTTCCTTTTCAGAAAAAATAAAAATAACCCTTTCTACATTTACCTGCAAAAAGGGTCAACTAGAATACATCGCATTTTTCTTTTTTTCCTCGTTTTAAATCAGAGTGCATCATTCGTCTTATTGTTCTCCTGTTCTTGATTTGTTTCTGACCGCAATTCGTTTGACGTTTTCGCTTGTCTGGCAAAATCAACTCTTTGCATGATCCTTTCTCCCCCGTAACCTGCCAAAATTGAGAGGAACACTACTCGAAAAATCGATTCTGTGTCACTCGATGCTACGACTAATACTGCCGCAACGGTTCCGAT
>NZ_JBALOX010000072.1:0-62080 GCF_036965165.1 Bacillus sp. JJ1521
CGACTATATAATGTTAAAAAACCCTACAAGATATGTATAACCTTGTAGGGCTCAAATGATTAGTTCTCTTGAATGTTTTTACGGTCTTTCTTAAACATTTTAGACAATATTTCATAGACAATTGGTACGACTAGAAGTGTTAATAACGTTGAACTTGCTAGACCACCGATAACGGTAATACCAAGCCCTTTCGAAATTAAACCACCGCCGCCTTCGCCAAATAATAACGGAATTAACGCACCGATTGTTGCAATTGCCGTCATTAAAATTGGACGTAAACGGGTTGAACCGGCTTCAAGAACCGCTTCACGCATTGTCATACCATCACGTTCCATATGAATAATCCGGTCTACAAGGACGATTGCATTCGTTACTACGATACCAATCAACATCAAGAGACCCATCATCACAGAAACAGAAATGGTTTCACCTGCAATCAATAATCCGACAAACGAACCGATTATTGCAAATGGAAGGGAGAATAAAATTGCAAATGGCGCGACCCCTTCACCAAATGTTACAACAAGAATGAAGTATACAATTGCTATCGCCGCAAGCATTGCAAGACCAAGCTGAGTAAATGTTTCAACCATATCGGCTTGAACACCAGCAATATCAAGTGTCACACCTTTTGGCAGATCAAGTTCCTCAATTTCTTTGCCCACCTTTGACGTGACCTTTGAAATATCGTCACCGATTATGTTTCCTGAAACGGAAGCATAGTACTCACCTTTACTACGAGCTAGCGTATTTAAAGTTGTTCCTTCTTTAACTGTTACTAAATCAGAAAGAGGCATTGTCGTACCCATTGGTGTTGGCACCTGAGTTGCTAAAAGGTCATCGATTGATTTAGGTGCTGCTACTTTTTCTTGCTTAACAACAACCTCTAATGTATTCCCATCTTTTTCAATCGTTGTTAAAACGTCCTGTGAACGATCTGGGTTTAACATCATCACAATCTGACCTGTTGTAAGTCCATATTGCAATAATTCATCCTGCTCGACATTGAATGTGTACTCTACATACGCATCCTCAGCACTTGATGAAACATCCTCCAAGCCGTCCGCATCGTTCATGACACCTTCAACCATATGAACTGCATCATAAAGTTTATCTAAATCTTCACTGTATAATGTATAGCTAACTTCACTTGAATTCATGGACATTGATGAGAAGTTTTGGCTCTTCCACTCACCAGATTGGCCAATATTGAACACATACTCCTCAACTTCTTCACGGGCTTCAGGGAAATCCTTCATGTCCGGGTCAAAAATGAGGTACATTAATGCACCGTCACCTCCGCCTCCCATCATCGCAGCCATCGGGTCTCCGCTCTCGGTAACAGATACTTGAAGAATATCAATATCATCACGTTTTAATAGTTCTTCTTCAACTGTTGCTACATTTTCAAGTGTTTCATCCTTTAACTCACCAGTACCTGGTGTATAGGTTAAATACATAACCTTATCTTCTTCACTACCCATAAAACTAAAGCCGATTAACGGTGTTAATGCTAAACTTCCGACTAATAGTAAAATTGATAGCACAGACACAATGATTTTATGGTTAAGTGACCAATTTAAAATTCCTTTGTACCAGTTTGCAAACTTCCCTGCTTCCTTATGTTTGGCTTCTGTTTTTTCAACATAAAGTTGTTTCTTAAATAAAGTATGTGATAATGCTGGTACAATTGTAATCGCAACTAATAATGATGCCCCTAAGGCAAAAGTCATTGTTAATGCAAATGGCATGAACAATTCTCCAACCATTCCGCCTACAAAAATAAGTGGTGCAAATACAGCAACCGTAACTAATGTAGATGAAAAAATTGGTTTGAACATTTCAATCGTTGCTTCACGAATTAATGCACGACCATTTAATTTTTCTTCTTTTAAATGGAGGCGTCGATAAATGTTCTCTACAACAACAATGGAGTCATCAATTACCCGCCCAATCGCAACGGTTACGGCTCCAAGCGTCATTAAGTTTAACGTAATATCCATCCATTTTAATAGCAACAATGCCATAAAAATGGAGACTGGAATCGATACAATCGAAATTATTGTGGATCTAAAGTTACGCAAGAAAAGTAAAATAATTAATACTGCAATCAAGCCACCAAAGAGTGCTTTTTCAACCATTGTTGCAACCGATTTTTCGATTGGCTCACCTTGGTCTAGTGATACATCAATGACAAGGCCCTCAATTCGATCCTGTTCATCCTTGATAAGATCCTTTACCTCATTTACAACATCTACTGTGTTTGCTTGTTGTTCCTTAACAATTTGAATCGCAATCGCGTCTTTTCCGTTCGTACGCGAAACGGATTGAACACGTCCAACCTCCTCGATTGTTGCGATATCACCAAGCTTTACGAATGGTACAGGATTGCTTTCAGAAGGTGTGACCGGAATCAACATTTCCTTTAGTTCAGTTGAAGTCATGAATTTCCCGTCAACTGAAACAGCTTGTTCGCCTTCTTCAAATTCAAAAAGACCTAATGATACAGACATATCACTAGCTTGAATCATTTGTTTAACCGTGTCTTCTGTTAAGTCAAGCTCAGCCATTTTTTCTTTATTATAGGTAAGTTGTACTTCCTCAATATGCTGACCTGTGATCGTTGCGGAACCGACTCCATCAAGCTTATCAATTTTAGGAAGTAAAACATCTTCAACTGTTGATGTTAATTCGACAATATCTTCTGTTGTACTACTTACACTAAGTGCCACGACCGGCATCATGTTCATGCTAATTGCTGTAATTACAGGCTTCTGCGCATTTTCTGGTAAAGTAACTGCGTCTAACGCAGACTGCAAGGCGCGCTTAGCCTCATCCATATCCTCACCATAGTTATATTCAACTTGAATATTGGCCATGTTCGAATAGGAATTAGAAAATACGGATTTTACCCCCTCAAGTCCTTCAACCGCTTTTTCAATTGGCATCGAGACATCTTCCATTACCTGTTCAGGAGTTGCTCCAGGATACACATCCATGACCATTAGGAAGGGAATGGATATATCCGGAATCGTTTCTGTCTTCATTTGTGTACCTGAATAAATACCAGATACTGTAATAATTATTGTTAATAACCAAACCGCAAGTTTGTTCTTTAGTACAAAATTGGCTATACCTCTCACACTTACACCTACCCTAGATTGACTTATTTAACCCATTTATTTATAATAATGACCATTCAGTCATTTGTCAATGAAAGACAATAGGAGAGAGAAAACAAATGGTGAAAAAACAACTAATCATGGAAAAAGCGTTAGAGCTATTCGCAAAGCAAGGATTTGAAGCAACTTCCGTTCAACAAATAACCGACCAATGTGGTATTTCAAAGGGAGCCTTCTATCTTTCTTTTAAATCGAAGGATGAATTAATCATTGCCTTGATTGACCAATTTATGGAACAGGTTTTTACTGATATTGACCATTTAGTCAGAACTAATAAAAATGAGAAAAATCTTTTGTATGATTTTTACTATGTAAGCTTTCAATCATTTAAACAGCATACGGACTTTGCCAATATTCTTATGAAGGAATATACACAGTCTCTAAACGAAAAGCTTATCCTTAAAATGCACAATTTTAACAAACTTATCAACACAACTATTCTTTTAATGATTGAGCGGATCTACGGAGAAAAAATAAAGGATACAAAGTACGATCTGCTATATTGCATTAAGGGATTCACAAGAATGTATTCAGAGCTTTTTTTATATCAAGACTTCCCAATAGATGTGGAGGTCCTTTGCAGGTCTCTTGTGGAAAAAACTGAACTATTGGCTCACGGGATGACGATTCCTTTTTTACAAAAAGAGCATATTGAGTGGTCGATATTTCAATCGCAGGGTGACGTAACGAAGGATCAACTGATTTTGATGATTGAGCAGAAGGTAAAAGAAATGGAAGATTCCATCGAGAAAGAGTCATTACTCCTTTTACAGGAACAGGTACATGAACAAACATTTAAACTCGCTATCATCAAAGGACTTCTGGAAAATATCCGAAACAATCCGCATTGCAAGTGGATTGCGTACTTGTTAGGTAGAAATTTTGAACTTTAGGGACTTAAGGTCATTGTAAACTAAAACGAAAGGAGATGGGAAGAATGGATAAACTACCTTACATAGATCAATTGTTTATCGGTAAGCCCAAAACCGTGGGTGACCCGAATGCGAAAAAACTCATGGACAAGGAATGGACGAGTGGGATATTTAAAGACCCTATTCAAACACCACTCTGGCTTGGTAAGGAAAACTTAGATGGGGATGGTCAGGCAGATTTAAAAAATCACGGTGGACCTGAAAAGGCAGTACTCGCCTATGCAGCAACCCATTATGAAAAGTGGCAAAGCGAATTGGAGAATAACTTTGTTCAGGCAGGAGCAATGGGCGAAAATTTCTCTGTCGTTGGGCTGGATGAAACCAATGTGTGTATAGGAGATATATATGAAGTCGGTAAGGCTTTGGTCCAAGTATCCCAACCTCGTCAGCCATGCTGGAAGCCTGCTCGGCGTTATAAAATACTAGATTTTGCATTGCGGATTCAAAAAAGCGGACGAACCGGGTGGTACTTCCGCGTTGTCAAAGAAGGCACGGTTAAAGAGCATGATACCATCAAGTTGGTCGAACGACCTTATCCTGAATGGACAATCGCTCTCTGCAACGAAATTATGCATGTAAAGAAAGATGATATGGAGGCAGCTGCAAACCTAGCCGCGTGTGAATGCCTTGCACTCAATTGGAAGGATACCCTAACGAAACGGCTCAAAGGCGAATCCAAATCAATCGATAGTCGTGTGTATGGACCGAATAAATAAGAGGGCACGATGGACAGGTTCGGAACCACTAAAAAAGGGAACGAGTTCCGTTAACTATCGCAAACATTAAAAATGTAATGCAAAATGAGTGTTGATTTCACGATGTATAGAAAATAAACGGAAAAATTCCTGCTATATTGTGGAATACCCATATTTCCTTAATAATAAGGGTAGTTTTTCCGTTTATATTATAAATTATTTAAAACTTGAAATATATCAAAAAACTTGGTATCATACTTACAAATCAAAATGACTGTATGTGACTGGCGCACGCGGATAACCGCGAGGGAGCATATAGTGTCGGAGCCGTTCGCCTGGGCAGAGGTAAGGGAAAGTCCCTTGCCTCTTTCTGTTTATACATGCGGGTAGGTATTTTTACCAACTCCAAACAGATCCAGACCTCATAAATTCGTATATTGGAAGTTTTCTATACTTTAAATCTATGTTCAAGAAAGAGGTAGACGAGATGAGCACACTTATTGAGAACCAAGTAAAAACAATTAAAACATTAAATAATATTGCGGAAAGCGGACTAAACGTGTTCAAACATGATCACTTTACAATCGATGACCAAAGTGAAAACCCTGATGCAATTGTCCTTCGCAGCTACAATATGCATGATCTTGAGCTTGGTGATAACTTAAAAGCAATTGCGCGCGCAGGTGTAGGTGTGAATAACATTCCCATCCAAAAATGCACGGAGCAAGGGATTGTTGTTTTTAATACGCCAGGGGCCAACGCAAACGCTGTAAAAGAAATGGTTTTAACTGCTTTAATGGCTACATCCCGGAATCTTTTCTCCGGTATTTCTTGGACAAAATCACTAGAAGACAAAGGCGATCAAATTCCAGCACTTGTTGAAAAAGGCAAAAAACAATTTGTCGGAAAAGAAATTAAAGGTAAAACGTTAGGTGTTATTGGTTTAGGTGCAATTGGTGCACTAGTAGCAAACGATGCGCTTGATCTAGATATGGATGTAATCGGATTTGATCCATTCATCTCTGTTGATACAGCTTGGAACTTATCACGTAATGTTCAGCGAGCAATGTCACTTGAACAGCTGTTTGCTGAGTCAGATTATATTACCGTACACGTTCCATTAACCAATGATACAAAAGGAATGTTTAATAAGGAAACATTCAGTATCATGAAGCCCGGCGTCCACATTATCAACTTCTCACGTGGTGAACTCGTGAACGAAATTGACATGGCAGTAGCCTTAGAAGATGGAATCGTTGGAAAGTATTTGACTGATTTCCCTAATGAAAATGTTTTAAAAATGAAAAATACGATTTGTACACCACATCTTGGTGCTTCAACCAATGAATCTGAGGAAAATTGTGCAATCATGGCAGCGCGTCAGACAAAGGAATTCTTGCAAACAGGAAATATTAAAAACTCAGTAAACTTTCCGAATGCTGCACTTCCTTATACAGGAAAAACACGTGTAACAGCTTTCCATAAAAATGTTCCAAACATGGTTGGCCAAATCACTTCAGCTATCTCAAACTATGAGTTAAACATCGCAGATATGGTAAACAGAAGCCGTGGCGAATACGCATATACGATGATTGACATTGAAACACAAGTAAACGGTGAAATTGTTCCTAGTTTACTAGAAAAAATCCAGCAAATTAGCGGAATCATTACAGTAAGAGTGATTTGAGATAAAAATAGAAGCAAGGGCTCATCGCCCTTGCTTCTTTTGTTTACTTATCTAGATTGACATTTCCCATTTTTACCCTGTTGGGTACCTCTTTCTCGACTTTGCCGGTTCGCAATCACCTAATGATATCCAATTAGGTGCCTCTTCCTTAACTTTACAGGTTCTCAATCTCCTAATTATATCCAATAAAGTGCCTCTTTCTTAACTTTACAGGTTCGGAGTCTCCTAGTTTTATCCAACTAGGTGCTAGAAAACAACCTCTTCTGACAACTCTTCGGTTTCCGAGTTAATAAATAATCCGCGAACGATTACATCGGATGGCATAAGCGGATGGTTGCGGATCGTATCGGCACTTTTTTGCACATATTCGGTTACTGTTTTGTATCCTTCTAGCCATTCACGTAAACTCATACCTGGAAATTCCGGCATACAATTTTCGAAAAGATACTCAAGTGTTTCGAGTTTATCCTGTGGGACAGAGGGACAGGTACACCGTACCGGCTGGGACAATGTACCTGTCCCCTCGTCCCCAACGACAATTATGTCTTCAATATTTTCCTGGTATACAGTTATGATGATATCCCTCATCAATTCGCCGAAGGGTTGTAACACTTCCCGTCCATAACTATTCAAGATGATCATATCCTCTGGGTTGATATCATTCACATATTTAGTTAGATATACTGGTTTGTATTCTCTCCCAGCCACAAACAGCACTTTCTTTTTTTCCCCTAAATACATAGCTTTCCCCCCTTTAGTTTAGTTGGCTTTCCAAATCATCTGAGAGCTTAAAGACAATGACCCGTTCTCCAGTATGTGTACTAATATCCGTGTAAAAACTAATTACTTCCTGACCTGTGATTGTGTAAATGATGTTTTTTAAGTCTTCTACTCCAGACTCTACCAAGCTATTTCGATTTTGTTTAACGGCTAGGAGCCCTCGTTGATCCTCACAAAGCGAATACTCAGCAGGAGTTAAAATACCACGCAAGACAACAATAATCATATCCCGTAAAATATCCGATTTAACCGATACTGAGCCACGCCCCAGATAACTTTTTTCCCAATGGGTTAATTCTTTACTTATTTCAGCTTCGATTGCTCCTTTTGACTTCTCCATCATGATTCTTCCTTCTTTCATATGTAGAATTTAGGAAAAGCGGTTATGACCAGCTTTTCCAGTGACCTTCCGGATCAATTGACGCAAGACGAATCCATCCGTTTTGTACTTTTTGACGAAATAGTGGGTCGTTCCCAAGCAGCCTTTCCACATTTTCCTTCGGAGCTTGGATGACAACTAATAATCTTAATGGTTTATGATAGAATTCATTATCTGACTTCATCACTGACTGCCAAGGAAGACCAGTTAATAAGTCACTCGCGTTTCCTTGCATGACCCCTATTCCAGATGTGACGGTTTGGGTTGCTTTATTCCCGCTGCCATAATAATGAGGGGCAACAGTTGACGCATAGTATTGTAAGTTAATCCACTGACTAACGGTTGCCGGACCCGCAATAATGTTTGCAAGTAATTCACCATTTTTATCCTTTTTCCAAGAATAGTTATGAAGAAAAACTTCCCCATTCAAATTACACTCTTTCGTAAGCTCGCGTTCCCCAATAATAAATGCGGCATTACGTGCTAGGCCCCATTCAGGTCGCAACTCACTCCAATCATCTGCATAACGCTTTGCCTCTGTACTTGGATTATTACGCTTTGAGTTGATATTTGGCAATTGCTGCACCCGCTCGGCATTAGCCTCATGACTAACCCTTGGCAGTACTTTATTTACATGCTCAAATGATTCCTTCGCTTCTGCTGAAAGCTCAGGTACATAAACCCAATGAAGCTCATCGAGTGATGTGATATGTTCACTAGCAACAAATACGGTATGATCGGGAATCATAATCCCCTTCGTCACAAGACTTTCTCTTACAGTTGGAAGATTACATAAACTCGCAAGCACCCTCGCGTTAAATTCGCCTGATGCTCCCCCGCACGCCCCACAGTCTAGCGCTGATGCATATGGGTTGTTTACACTTCGGCTGCCGTGACCACAAATTACAACTAAAGGAGCGAAATGCTCGGTGAGCCCCATCATTCTTAATGCCTGCTCGACATAATGCACTTTCTCTTCTTCTGAAAAACCAACTGGTATTTCCGACTCGACATGTTGCGTATTGTCCAATGAAAGTTTAGCAGAAGGTTTGCGCAGCCACTTATTACGAATTTTGCTAACTGCTAAATCCGTACCCCTTGGAATAAAACTACGTACCACCGTTTGCAAACCTAGCCATGGTCCGCTAATTTCTGGTAATACAAGACTTGAAAATAAGTTATGTTTCATCATCTGAAATGTGGACCCAATGGAATGGCCCGCATGAACGAGTTGTTTATATTGCTTCAAGGTTGACTCAGGTAAAGATTCAATTACTTTAAGTTGGGGTTTGTTCATAACCGGCAAGGATCGATGACTATGATTGCTGCAAAGCTTTTGCGTTTCAATCGGCAACCCAAAAAATCCAGCTGTACCAAATGTCTCAAAAGGACCTAATTCTTCAAGTTTACGACGAAAAGGCTCAGAACGCACATCAATACAAAAGACGAATTGTGCTTCTACTGCATTTTCATTTTTTTCAGATTGGTTCGGTTTTGTTGTCACTATGTTCATTAATTGATGCTCATAGGTTTTTTCCCAAGCCTCCAACCAAAGGCGCTGACGGGTCATTTCATCAAAGTGATAACAAAGTGAAATCCGTGCTTTTAATTCCGATAGTCGCAGCCTGTTCCATTCATGGACTGATAGATTGCTATAATAAACACAAGCTGTAATCAAGGATTCTACATGTACTTTATCTTCAGTAGTTTGCTCTTTTAATGGCAAATATGGTTGGATAAAGACCCACTCCATAGAAACTCGGACTGCTAAATATTCCAATAGCAACGTCTGGTCCTTTGCTGATTGCTGTGAACGCCAAAGCATCGTACCCGCCCAACCAGGCAAGGCAAGTAGATGGGCTTCTAAATACTCTTGTATGTCTAAATAAGGAATTTCCAGTCTGTTCAATACTTCTTTTAATGCAAAATCTGCATCACTCGGTAAATGATCTAACTGCTTGCGAACTTTGGCGTTCAGTGCTGGATCCAGCTTCGCAAGTTTCCGCCACGCATGATAAAAACCTTCCTCTCGATTCGGCATAGACCAAGCATCCTGTGATTCATCTAAAAACAATTTACACCACTTAATGAGATGATGGTTAAGCTCTTTAGCCACTTTCCCGTCGCCTAACATTTCCAAGCGCTGACTATACGTACGGACAGAATGGTTTTTTCTCTTTTGAAACTTGAATTGGCCAATTTTTTTAACAAGCCTCTTTAATTCTGACGCCTCCAATTTAGTAGAAGATGCATCATTAAAGAGATTGGCTTTACAGTATTGCTCAGCTGCTTCTCTCGACATTTCTAAAGGCTGTAAGTCAAGCCACTTTTTAAGTCCCATTTCTAAAAAATCAAGGTTAATCTCCCCTTGATTCCAAGCCGTCTGAAACATGATGTCACTAGGAAATATATTCACATTACTTACATTTTTAAGACGGCGCGCAACTTGTTCAAATGTTTGCTGTTCTAAGCCTGCCCAAGGGCTGCGAGCTGCAAACGTATGAACGGGACCAAGCGGTGCAATCACTTTACTTGCTGCTTCCACCAAATCATTCATGTCAAGATGAAAAGCATCGAGTTCCTTTTCTAAGTAAAGATGTTTAGCTAATGTGGTATTCATCATACATTCCCCTCTTTTTGTAGTAGATACGCTGGATGGCTATCAATTGAGTCATGCTGAGGTTCACTCAATTTTATAAGCCATAGATAGATCAAGGCATATAGTTTTGATGATCGATGGCGAATCGACCATGCCCCTAGCACACTTCCAGCCAACAAGATTACAAGAAGTAAAACAGCTGCTAGTATTGGTGGCTGCCCCCCTGTTTGAATCATTTCATGCAACAGATTAATAAAAGCAGAGTGGATGAGGACAAATACTACTCCCACTATTAGAATCAAAATAAATCCAATAACACGCCCGATATGTCCATTCCCTGCGGCTACAAGCTGCTTCCATGCGTAGAACACCGACCACCCTATAATGACGGCACTAATTAACTGATACGTTTCCCCATGAGAAGTAATCCAAAAACAAGCTCCAACAAATAAACCTAGGGCGCCTCCAGTAATCGTCCATAAATAGGACGGTTGCCCGGGTGAACGGGAAACAGACCCATTTTGACGAATTGCACTGCCTGCCTGCAAGAAAAGGGTAGCTTTAAATAATCCATGTAAGATAGCATGAATAATTGCTGCTAGGTAAGCGCCTAGTGCACACTGAATGAGCATAAAAGCCATCTGGGCAATCGTAGAACCAACAAGCTGACGTTTATAATCTACCTGAACTAGCATCATCCCGGTTCCGATTAAGACAGAAAAACTAGCAAAGATAAGAAGGACAATCTGTGCAGGATCACCATTAAAAAGAGGTGAAAAACGCGATAAAATCATTCCCCCGGCATTCACAATACCTGCATGCATGACAGCAGAAATGGGTGTTGGGGCAACAACTGAGTCCAACAACCAACGCTGGAATGGCCACTGTGCTGCCGGAATAATGACGGCGACAATTAGAAGTAGATTTATGGCTGTTTTCTCCCATGAGCCAAGTTGTGCAAGACTGCCTTCTGTCATTGCGAGTGATAGCTGCCAGTGTCCAGTGACATGAGAGACCCAAATAATTGCAACTAACAGGATAAGCCAGCTCATTGCAAATTGTTTACCCGCAATTTTTGCAGCATTTCTTGCCACTTGCCATTCTCTTCTTAATCCGATAAGCAGTGTTAACCCTAGGAGTGTTACGCCCCAGAATATCACCAACAAACGAAGATCATCACTAAGCCAAGCAAGTGAGTCGGCAACGGTTGTAAGTGTTAGTAATAAAAAATATTTTCGATATGAATGATCGCCCAGTAAGTACCGAATAGAAAAGCGTTGTACAATTAATCCAACTGTAAGGACAAACGCCGCCAAGAGCCATGATAAGGTATCAAAGCTCCATGGACCAACAATCGTGCTACCACTGTTTAAAAAAAGCGCGAATATAGCTATGATTGGAGGCAACGCAATAATGCCGATGTGAATCCGAGCATAAGATAATGGAACCCTCGGGTTTAAAAAAATAAACCCACTGATCACTGAAAGTGCAAGCAACACAAAAAATCCCGATTGAAGTAAAAAATGTAATGAACTTAGCATTTCGCCTCTCCTCCTTATCAAGAAAAAATAAAAAAACCGACAATTTCAATATTTAATGGCACTAAGACCACTAAATGCTGAAAATTGTCGGTTTACTTTTAAACGAACCCTATGGTTTTTTTACAGTCTACCGTTTTATATCATTTTATGAACCGTTCATCTTGCTCTAAAATTCCTATATTAAAAGATTCACTTTTTCATATAATCAATATGGAATTATTAACTCTATGCTAAAGAAACCTATAAATTTTATAGAATTAGAACAAACTTTATTTTGTGTAGTAAATTTTACTATTAAATAAATATTTTTGTCAAGAGAATTTTAAAATAAAAAGGCCAACCGCATCATTTCGGTCAGCACTTATTTTATTATTGATTCGCTTTTTTCACCCATTCAGCGACTGTCACTGTACGTTTTGCTTGGTGTTTAACTGCTGCTTGTACTTCTTCTATCATTTTTCCATCTTGACCGACCGTGACGCTTGTTCCATATGGGTTTCCACCTGCTCCAAATAAAACTGGATCTGTGTAACCAGGAGGTACAATAATTGCACCCCAGTGCATCAATGAAGTATATAGGGATAAGATTGTAGCTTCCTGCCCACCATGTGGATTTTGTGCAGAAGTCATTGCACTTACTACTTTGTTAATTGTTTTACCACTTGCCCAAAGACCACCTTGTAAATCTAGGAATTGTTTCATTTGTGATGCCATAGTTCCAAATCTAGTAGGTACACTAAAGATAATCGCGTCTGCCCATTCAAGATCAGCCGATGTTGCAACTGGTACATCTTTCGTTGCATCTACAGTTGCTTTCCACACTTCATTTCCCTGAATGACTGAGTCTGGTGCTAATTCTTGTACTTTTAATACTTTAACCTCAGCACCAGCTTCTTTCGCACCTTCTTCAGCCCACTTCGATAATTGATAGTTTGTACCACCCATGCTGTAGAAAACAACAGCTAATTTAACATTTGACATTGTTTCATTCTCCTTTGTTGTTGAACTTCCAAATAATTTGGAAAGGAAACCCATTTAATAACACCACCTATTATCTCTTGTCTTTAAAATCTTTATTCATTAAATTAGCAACTCTCTTTAGCAGTTTGAATATTAAAGTGGGGCAATAGCTTTAACCTTACCAATCTTCTTTACTAATGAAATAAATCCTCTTATTGTGAATAAGGTAAAGTTCACACTTAAAAAGGTATGAAAAGGTGACCATTTGTTCCATTTAAATAACCTCGTATTACTTTCCAAAAACCATTGGCCAATACTCATTGGAACACTGAATAACAAGCTTTTTAAAAGAATTTTCGGAAATTTATCATTGTAAGTCATTCTTACCCAAACCACACTCAACAATGGAAAAAATAACATATCATACACAATATTTGTTTTAAATATTTTTTTAAAAGGTCGTACAGGGTATCCTATTCTTTTCGTACCCACTACATATGCATCTACTAAAGTTGCCAATACGCCTTTTGAAAAAAACACTACAAGATTTTCTAACATTTTTGATCCCTTAAATAACAATGGTAATGACACAACACACAACAAGGTAAGAAGATTCAACAACTTTCTTTCCATGACAACACCTTTCTCTCCAAAAAGTTTAATAATATAGTGAAAAATCATTTCTAGTATGCGATTTTTAAACATATTTATCCGAGTAAAGGAATACTTTGAGGTGTTTTTTCAAACAAAAAAGCTGATTAAAAATTAACCAGCTTCTTCTTTATCTAATTTTAAACAACACTTCCATAAAACCGGAATTCATTTCTATTTGTTTTAGCCATATATAATGCTTTATCTGCATTTTTAATAAGTACTCTACTAGTATCTCCATCTTGAGGATACAAGGAGATTCCAATACTTGCAGTCGTTTCAAGTGTATGACCATTGATAATATATGGTTCTTGCAATACGTTATATAATCTTTCCGCTATTCGCGAAACGTCATCCAGTTTTTCGATATCATTAATCAGAACAAGAAATTCATCCCCGCCCATACGACAATGAACACTACTGTCTCTCATATTGTCTTCAAGTCTTTTGGCGAATTGCTTCAATAGCTCGTCCCCAATTTCATGGCCAAAGGTATCATTTACTCCTTTAAACTTATCTAAATCCATATACATCAATGCAAGTTTTTCTCCAGTTTTACTTGCAACCGCTATCGATTGCTCCATAATTTCTATAAAGCCTCTCCTATTCTTAAGCCCTGTTAGTGGATCATGAAATGCCATTGATTCAAGTTGTAATTCATACTTTTTCCTTTCAGTTATATCTCGGAATAATATTTGAACTACCGGCTCACCGTTATATACAATAGGAATTGCAGTAATCTCTACATAAAAAATCTTATAGTCATATCTAATGAATTTTTCAATAATTGGAGTCGGCTTGCTAGATTCGTTTCTGTCCATTATTTCAACTAGCTTCTGTACAATCCTTTCCTTTTGTTCGGAAAAGATAAAATTCCATAAGGATCTACCAATAATATCACTAGAATGTTCTTTACCTAATAAATTTACACCCGTAGGGTTAACAAATACGATATGATGTTTATTTTGAACGATAACTGCATCTGGAAGAAAATCAACGAGACTACGATAGCAATCTTCACTTGCCTCGAGTTGTCTTTGGATTTCCATTTGCTCTGTAAAATCCTTATACATGCCAACTGCTAGTACGTCATCTTTATTAATTACACGATAACTCGCTAAAATATCTAATATTTCTCCATCCTTACTTCTTCTTTTCGTCACACTATAATTGATATTTTCCCCGTCTTTTAACTTGTTCAAAAATTCCATGTGCTGTTCTTTCATCATGTTAACAAAAAATGGCGGAGGGGTTATCCCTCCTATTTCTTCTATTTCCCATCCTAAAATATCAGTAAAAGTTGGATTCGCATGTAATATCGATCCATCCTGACCAATTGTAAAAATCGCATCATTTGTATTTTGCCATATTAGTTCAAAAACTTGATCACCAATTTTTTTTATATCAACCATTAGAATGTATTCCCTCCCATAATCGTTGCCTCTATTTCTTTATTTATAAACGATGTGGTTTAGAAAAATAGTATCCTTGTAATACAGGTACTTCTAATTTTTGAGCAATTTCCAAATCCTCTTTTGTCTCAATCCCTTCAAGGATAACAGTCATTTTTGGAAAAGAATAAGATAATAAAAATGCAATTGTTTTTTGGTTGTTTTGTGAGTTTGATAGACCTCTTACATAAGAGCGATCTAGTTTAATAAACTCAGGATGTAACCTCGCAATATTCTTTATAGGATAGGTGGATGGTGGAAGATCATCAAAGGCAATTCCAAATCCTATCGTTTTTAAAAACAGAATACCCTCTATAAAACTCTCTTCTTCCCAAATTGATTCTTCATATTTTGATTCATTTATTTCAAACACAAGTCTTCCCCTTATATCGGGATACGTGATTAACAATTTCGAAATAAATCCCCTAAAATCCGGATGAACTATTGAAGACGGAAAAACATTTACAAATAATTGATATTTTTTTAAATAAGCATTTGGGAACTCTTTAACTGCATTTAAAAGTGATTTTGTATCCAATTCATAAAGTAAACCGTAGCCTCTGGCATTTTCAAAAATAAGCTCTGGGTTTATTTTAGGCTCGGTTCTTATAAATGCCTCAAAAGCAAAGATTGAATCCTTTTTTGAGTTCCATAATGGTTGAAATTCAGTATAAAAAAAACCGTCATCAAGCCACGTTGAAATATCCTCAAATGTAACCATATTAAAAAATCACCCCCCTGTACTAAATGAATTTATATACGCTTTCAAACAGCAAGAAATAAAACGGAAAACACCGGCATCTAGTTAAATTATTGGTTAAAAAAAGAGCTAATCAGCTATAGTAGATTAGCTCTAGAGAATTATTTTACTGATTTACTTTTTTCACCCATACCGCTACATTACAGTACGCTTTTCTTGGTGTTTAATAGCTGTCTGTACATTTTAAGCGGCTCTATTAATCTCATTTGAGTTATCGTTAAATAGCAACTGACTCACTGAAAATGCCTTACTTCCGTTGATTATTAGGTATACAGCAATTACAAGAAATGCTAAATCTAATTCATATCCAGCCATTTGACCATTTCCTAATAAACCAACTGGAAGTTTAGCCATAATAATTGCTCCGACCATTAATAAAGCGGATAAAACAGAAACGAGTCTTGTAGCAAACCCTATAATTAGCGCTATACCTCCAATTATTTCAAATAAAGCAACTCCATATGCCATAAATCCAGGTATATTAATACTCTCAAACCATCCAACAATATTTTCAATTCCACCTTGGAACTTTACTAACCCATGAATAAAAAATAGTACTCCTAATGTAACTCGTAAAATAAGTGCGCCAATTTCGTTTTTTTGTAACATTTTCTTTACCTCATTTAATTATTATTTTTTAGATTATAATTTGCGATACCACTCGGTCGCAGCTTCCACTTCTGTAATTGTTAATTGATGTCCGCGATCTTCCCAATGAATTTCAACATTGGCATTTGCTTTTTCTAGCATAGATTTTAATTCAGCTGATTCCATAGGAGAGCAGATTGGATCATTGGTTCCTGCTGCAATAAATACAGATTTTCCGGTCAAATCTGGAAGGTCAATTCCTTTTCGAGGAACCATTGGATGATGAAGAATTGCACCTTTTATTGCATCTTGATAGTGAAATAATAGACTAGCTGCGATATTTGCTCCATTTGAATATCCAATTGCAATGATGTTATCTCGGTCGAAGACATATTTTTCTGCAGCTTCATCCAGAAACTCATTTAATTCCTTCGTTCTGAAAATCAGATCTTCTATATCAAAAACGCCTTCTGCTAATCTCTTAAAGAAACGTGGCATTCCATTTTCTAAAACATTCCCACGAACACTTAACACATTTGCTTCATCATCAATTCTTCCTGCAAGAGGTAACAAATCTAATTCATTTCCCCCCGTGCCGTGAAGCATTAAAAAAGTAGGTTTTTCGGGGTTTGTACCCTTATTAAATATGTGTTTCATCTTTATTCTCCTTCCAAAACACGAACCCCAACAGGAGGTAAGGTCTCTTCTAATTCTTCTCGTTTTTCCTCTAACCATGAAGGAAGCATAAGTTTCATCCCAAGTTCAGCTTGTGGTTCATCCACTGCAAAGCCCGGCGGGTCAGTTGCTATTTCAAAAAGAATCCCTCCATCTTCGTGAAAATACACAGCCTTAAAATAGTTACGATCACGTATTTCAGTTGGATAATATCCTTTATCAAGTAGAAGATCGCTCCACCTTTGAAGATCTTCTTCATCCTTTGCTCTCCATGCGATATGATGAACTGTTCCGGCTCCCATTAGACCTCTAACAGATGGAGTTAATTTAATATCAATGATATTTCCGAGTGTAGCTTCCGATTTGAATCTAAGAAAACCATTTTCATCGCCAATACAAGTTAACCCTAATACATTCTCTAGAACATCGGCAGTTTTATTAGGTTGTGCGGATAGTAAAGTTGCACCGGCAAATCCCTTTATAGCATGCTCTGCGTTAATCCCCTGGAAACTCCAATTATTTACTGGACCTTCACTTCTCTCTATTAGTTCTAGCTCAAGTCCATCTGGGTCTTGAAATGCTAGATAACTTTCACCAAAGCGGTTGGATTTCTTGAAATCAATACCAAACTTACTCAAACGCTTCTGCCAAAATTCTGACGAACCGGGAGGTATTGAGTAGCTCGTTACCCCAACTTGCCCCATTCCAATTCGACCCTTTAGCTGTTTTGGCCATGGAAAAAAGGTAATAACTGTTCCTGGTTCACCTGCTTCATTCCCGAAATATAAATGATAGACTTCCGGACGATCAAAATTTATCGTTTTTTTAACAAGTCTAAGCCCAAGAACACCAGCATAAAAATCAATATTCCTTTGTGCGTCGTTTACCATTGCTGTTATATGATGAATGCCAGATGTTTTTTGCATCACATTCTCTCCATTCATTCGGGACGGAGGGACAGGTCCCTTATCCCCAATTTTTTCTTAGTGATTGTGGGACAAAGTACCCGTCCCATATCCTTATTTAGGTCGTTCTATGTCAAAGGTTTCGCCAATTTTTGCATAACTGGCACCCGCTAATCGGCTTACAGCAGCGAGTCCTCTTGGGTCAATTCTTCCTTTTTCATAAATATCAGCTTCAATGTGGAATTGAACAACCCTTCCGATGATAAAATCAGACCCTGGAGAATCGGTTCCACCTAATTCTAATGAATGCTCTAGTACACATTCCATTCGAACCTTTGCCTCTTTCACTCCGGGAACTGTGATTTTTACACTTTCAACTGGAGTTAATTTTGCCAATTCAACTTCACTTTGACTCGGTGGTAAACTAGCAGCCGTTTCATTTATCTTTCCAACATTTTGCTCATCAACAATATGAACGACAAATTCCTTTTTACTTAAAATGTTTCTTGCAGTATCCTTCTGTCTTCCTCCGGATCGCTGAATCGCTAATGAGATCATTGGAGGATTTGAAGATACAATATTAAAATAACTAAAGGGTGCACCATTTAAAACGCCATCCTCAGACAAAGTTGTGACGAATGCAATTGGTCTTGGGATAATACTTCCGATTAGAAACTTATAATTTTCTCTTTCCGATAGGGTAGTAGGGTCAATTGAAAGCATGGGAATCACTCCTTAATCAAGTTCTTTTACCTTAATTGGAATTAAGCTACGTTCAAGCTGCTCTCTATATTGCTCATACTGCGCAGGTAACATTAATTGTTCTCCCATAGTCTCATGTGATTCATCATGAGCGAATCCTGGAGGATCTGTTGCAATTTCAAATAAGATTTCTCCATGTTCTCTAAAATAAATGGCATTGAAATAATTTCTATCTTGTACAGGAGTTACCCCATAGCCATTTGCAGCAACATATTTTTGCCAATCTAATTGGTCATTATCATCAATCGCTCTCCATGCTATATGGTGAACAGTTCCAACACCCATTGCTCCTCTTCCGGATTGAACCATCTTTAGGTCAATGATATTTCCAATATCAGCTGTAGATCGATAACGGACAAAATCTCCTTCTTCGGCAACTTTTTCAAGACCCATTACATTTTCTAGTAATTCTGCAGTTTGATCTGGTTTAGAAGAAAATAGGATTGCTCCTCCAAAGCCTTTAATAGCTACTTCAGGGGTTACATCTCCGAATGTCCAAGGATTGAGTGCTCCTTCTTCTCTCTCAACTATTTCAAGGTGTAGGCCATGTGGATCATCGAATTCCAAATAATCTTCACCAAAACGTTTTATTGCGGAGTATGGGATATCAAACTTTTCTAGTCTTGTTTTCCAGAAATTTAAAGCTCCCATTGGAACAGCATACGTAGTAACACCTACTTGACCATCACCAATTTTCCCTTGATAGGCATCAGCCCAAGGGAAAAATGTAATAATTGTCCCTGGATTACCACCTTCATCCCCAAAGTACAAATGATACGTTCCTGGGTCATCAAAATTTACAGTTTGTTTAACTAAGCGCAAGCCTAAAACGCCTGCATAGAAATCAATATTTTCTTGTGGATGTCCTACAATTGCTGTAATGTGGTGAATACCCATTGTTTTTTTACTCATTTTGTTTCACTCCTAGTTATTTTTAATTTATGTTTTGCTTTAAATAAGAAACAAATTCGTTATCTATAATTTAAGAATCTCTAATTCAAGATATCTGTTTAAAAAAAATCAATTACTGCTTTTCAACGTTATCTTTCAATTTCCTAATTAGATTTACGAGCATGTCTTTCTCTTCAGCCTCTAGTGAATCAAAAACACTATCTATGAAATCTTCGTGTTCAGGCATTATTTTTTTCATCAGATCATATCCAGCGTCCGTTAATGTCACGTGTATGGCTCTTCTGTCGTCAGGACAAGCACTTCGTTTCAGGAGCCCTTTTTGTTCTAATTTATCGATTACATATGTCATTGAACCGCTTGAAATTAAAATGCTCTTACCTATTTGTTGAATCGTTTGTTTGCCTTTATGAAAAAGTACCTCTAAAACCGAAAAGTCAGTAATGCTTAGATTATTTTTAATCATATCGTCTCTAATTCTCTCTTGGATTGCTCTGGATGTTTGCATTAATAGTAAAAATGGTTCGTTGGAGCATTTTCGTTCCAAATATAACACCTTCCCACAGTTATCTCAAATTAATTTATCTTGACTTCAAGATAATAATAAAACATAAAAAATCGTTTGTCAATACCTTTTAATTTTCATCTCCTTTTTACTAGCTTATTTGACGAAAAACCTGGAGTGCTTTCTCTCCTTTTACCGCTGATTTTTATTAATTTAATATGCGAATATTTATTTTTGAATAATGGAAAATTATTTTATAACAACTAGAACTTTTACAGGAGGAATTTATGTGCTTAAAAAAGGCATCTTCATTTTGTTTGTTATTACATGCGTAGTACTTCAACCAATTCTTACGCAAGCTCAAGTTATATATGAGGTAAAACCTGGAGATAGTCTTGATAAGATATCTAAACAATATAGCCTACCATTAAGTAATCTAGCAAAACTAAACGGCTTATCGAATACTTCCCAACTTGTGATTGGGCAATCCCTTTTAATTCCTGGTCATTCATATTACGTTCAACCAGGAGAAAGTATTTGGGAGATTGCTTACCGAAATTCATTAAGTGAAAAAGAATTAATGCATTATAACAATATTAAAAGTAAGGTAATTCGCCCAGGTCAAAAGCTTAGTATTCCGGATAAGCCTAAAAAGCAAATTTGGACGGGAACTTATTTCGTTCCTAAAAGTAAAAATGAAAATGCTTGGATTTTACAAAATTATAACTCAACATTATCAAGTATTTTTGTGTTCGAATATAAACCAGATTATGAAGGAAATATAAGTGATCTGGCGGAAAATGAGGCCCATAAAATTGCATGGAAGCAAAACCTCCCACCTTACGCTACCCTTTCAAATTTGAGTGAAAAGGGATTTGATCCAGACTTAGCCCACCATTTAATGAGCAATAAATGGAGACGTAAAAATTTAATAAACAATATATATTCTCTACTCCACAATAACGACTATAAAGGAGTTGTTATAGACTTTGAACAAGTCAGACTAAAAGACCGCTCCCATCTTAATACTTTTATAAAAGAATTAGCCGAGAAACTACATCCTGCAAAAATGGAAGTACTGATGGCAGTTCCTCCTAAACAAGGCGATAAAATACCATCCCATTCGACGGCGTATGACTACAAAACACTTGGAAAATACTTAGATAAAATATTTTTAATGACGTATGATTGGCATTGGCCTGGTGGTCCATCAGGTCCAATAGCTCCAATTAATAAGGTCGAAGAAACAGTTCAATATGCTACTACCGTTATCCCTAGTTCAAAAATTATGTTAGGAATTCCCCAATATGCATATGATTGGACCATGTCTGGTGATGAAAGAAAGGGAAGGGCTTATTCAACTCAACATGCAATTGATTTGTACATTGGGTATAGAAGTCAAATAAATTATGATTTAAAAGCAGCAGCACCGTATTTTCGCTATGTTGACAAGTACGGAGCACTACATGAAGTTTGGTTTGAAGATCCAAGGAGTCTTTTGAGAAAGTTAAAACTTGTTAGAGAATATAATTTAGCAGGAATTGGTTGTTGGCATTTAGGATTAACGATGCCTCAGACAGAAGAATTAATCTTTGGGGAATTTAGCATAAGTAAAATAAAGTAAATCTTCATTCAGTGGGTGATTGTAAACCATTCACCCGCTTTGTTTTATTATATTTGATGGTGAGGGATATCCATTGAAACAAAATGACTGTGACTTTTCACCACTTAAACAACAACTTATTAAAGGACTACAAAACATATCAAAAGAAATTAATAATTTAAACGTAGCATTAGAGAATGAAAACACTTGTCTTTTAGGTAGTATCGAGGAACTTAAACAAAAATTTGAAGAAATAGAAACTGTAGCCTCTACCTTTTATTTAAATTGTTATTTATCACCGTTTACAGATAAGTTTCTAGATTTATCTACTTCAATACAACACCTTTCAAGTCTTAAGCATGGAGCATTAATCGTAATTGAACGTCAAGAACTTGTGGACAACTTTATAAGACCAGGAACCTTTATTGGAGCAAATCTTACATCCTCGTTATTGGAGTCAATCTTTTTTCCAGGAAATCCACTCCATGATGGAGTGGTGCTTGTTCGTTCAAATCAAATTTATTCAGCTGCTAATGTTTTACCTTTATCTGATGTGAATGTTGGCGAAAAAAAACTTGGTACCCGTCACCGCGCAGGGATTGGACTATCAGAACAAAGCGATGCACTTGTGCTAATTGTTTCTGAAGAGACTGGAAAAGTTTCTTTCGCGATTGATGGTAATCTTTATCCAATCATTACTTCTAGTTCCTTAGTTTAATTATTGTTGGGATTTCCAATAAAGTAAAAAAGCTGATGTTCTCAGCTTTTTTCACTTATGGCTTTTTATTTAGGAATATCTTTTAACATCCGCCTTTAATATATCTTCTGTTTTAAGTTCAAGCGTTTTTTCCAATAATTCTATTGTACGCACTGTTTCCCGAATATCTTCTTCTGTGATTACATTTGCAGATTTCTTTTCTTCAATTAAATTTTTGATTGTAGACTTAAAAGAGTTTGTATTAATTAGCCATTCCCCAATTAGTTTCTTAGTTGCTACTCTTTCTTCTACATCCTTCACACTAAAAATGTTTTGGATTGTTGGTTCTAACAAGGTAATTGTATTCATTTCCGGATGAATCCTTAACCAAAAGAAATTTATTTGGCTATCAAAATAGTGTTGATCTATTAAACGATAATATTCAATTCCGATCTTAATATCGAAAAAGGGACTATCTACTGTTGGTATTCGTAAATCGGCTACAAAAATATTTTTTTGGTTATCTAAATATGTTTCTAGTCCATTTTTTATCTGGATTATCTTAGCATCTAATACTTGCATTTTTTGTACCTCTCTCCCGTTAATAATATAATATTTTAAATGGTTACTTTATGTAACCTATATTACATCAACGGTTACTTTTAGTCAACAGATAACAAAAGTATAACTTTCACTTTTTGTTCACATGTTCACTTTTTATAATGGCTTTTATGGGTTATAATAAAATAAAATATAAAATTACCTTGTTACTTTTTATTCACATTATTATTTAGGAGGTGTTTGTCATGTTAGAAAAAGATAATCAGGAAAGAGTATGTTCAAAAGTTGAAGAATCATATCATATTGTGGGTAAAAAGTGGATGTGTCTGATCATCCACACTTTAATGGAAGGACCAAAACGATTCAGTGAAATTCATACGTTTATACCAGATTTAAGTAAACGAATGCTCAATGAACGGATAAAAGAGCTCGAAGATTGCGGAATCGTTTTAAGGAACGTGATTACAGATCGCCCGGTTCGTACTGAGTATTCACTTACAAAAAAGGGACATGAATTAGGAAAGTCATTAAAAACGGTTGAGGCATGGGCTGAAAAATGGTTATAACTTCTTGGTCCTTTTAAAACAAAGCACGAAAAAGGGATACTATTTTTTCTAGTATCCCTAAATTTATATCTAAGAACTATCTAAGAACTATTTTGAAATACGTTCTAACAATTCTGCTCTTTCTTCTTCATACCCAGGTTTACCTAATAACGCAAACATATTCTTCTTATATGCTTCCACTCCAGGCTGATCAAATGGATTTACTCCCATCAATAAACCACTTACCCCACAAGCCTTTTCAAAGAAGTAAACCATTTCTCCAAACGTAAATTCATCTAGTCTGTCTAGCTCGACAGATAGGTTTGGAACTCCGCCATCTACATGGGCCAATACCGTACCTTGTGCTGCATTCTTGTTTACATAGTCCATCGTCTTTCCAGCCAGATAATTTAAGCCATCCAGATTAGATGCTTCCTCTCCAAGCGTAATATCAAGCTTAGGTTCCTTTACACTTACAACTGTTTCAATTAGATCCCGGCGCCCTTCTTGGACATATTGTCCCATCGAATGAAGGTCAGTTGAGAAGTCAACAGAAGCTGGGTAAAGTCCTTTTTGGTCTTTTCCTTCACTCTCACCAAATAATTGTTTCCACCATTCAGAAACATAATGTAAAGCCGGTTCAAAGTTAACTAAAAGTTCAATGGATTTCCCTTTTCGATAAAGCACATTTCTCACTGCTGCATACTGATAGCTTTGGTTTTCAGCAAGGTTAGGATTACTATATTTATCAGCTGCAGCTGCGGCACCAGCCATCATTTTATCAATATCTAGCCCTGCCGTAGCAATCGGTAATAACCCTACTGCTGTTAATACGGAGTAACGACCCCCGACATCATCAGGAATGACAAAGGTCTCATATCCTTCTTCATCTGCAAGAGTTTTTAAAGCACCTTTTGCTCGATCTGTTGTAGCATAAATACGTTTTCTAGCCTCATCTTTTCCGTATTTTTTCTCCATATACTCTCGGAAGATACGAAACGCAATTGCAGGCTCTGTTGTTGTACCTGATTTTGAAATTACGTTCACTGAAATATCCTTGTCCTTAAGCACATCAAATAAATGCGAAACATATGTTGCACTAATATTTTGTCCTACATAATAAATTTCCGTTTTGTCATTCATTTGGTTATGGAAAGTATGTGACAAAGCATCAATTGCGGCTCTTGCACCAAGGTATGAACCACCAATTCCAATTACGACTAACGCGTCTGAATTACTACGAATTCTTTCAGCGGCCGCTTTGATTCTAGAAAATTCTTCTTTGTCGAAGTTATGAGGAAGTTCAACCCATCCTAGATAATCAGAACCTGGTCCTTTTTTCTCGTGGAGCATATCATGTGCTACCTTTACAAATTCACTTAAATATTCAACTTCATGCTGCTGCATAAATGGTAGTGCGTTAGAATAATCAAATGTAATAGACATCTTTTTTCTCCTATTCTTTCTAAAATGTATTTGTATAGAAGGACTACAATACACGTAGTCCTTCTTATCTATTTTTTACAGTGCAGATTTCCAATCAGCGGCAAATTTTGCAAGACCTTGGTCTGTAAGTGGGTGCTTAGTAAGCTGCTCAATTACAGAGTATGGAATCGTTGCGATATGAGCACCAGCCAATGCTACACGAGTAACGTGATCAGGATGTCTTACAGATGCAGCGATGATTTGAGCATCTAAGTTATGAACACGGAATAGCTCAGCAATTTTTGCTACAAGTTGTACACCATCTTCAGAAATGTCGTCAAGACGACCTAGGAATGGAGATACATACGTTGCACCAGCACGAGCTGCTAACAGAGCTTGGTTCACCGTAAAGATTAAAGTAACGTTCGTTTTAACACCTTTTTTAGATAGGTAGCGTGTTGCTTCTAATCCAGCTACAGTCATTGGAACTTTGATTGTAATGTTTTTGTCGCCACCATTGATTTTTAGAAGCTCTTCCGCTTCCGCAATCATTTGTTCAGCAGTTTCAGCGTTTGGAGATACTTCTGCAGATACGCTCTCTACTTCAGGCACAGCTTGAAGGATTTCAGCGATGCGGTCTTCGAATTTAACGCCTTCTTTTACAACAAGTGATGGGTTCGTTGTTACACCAGATAGTACGCCCATTTTATATGCTTTTTTAATATCATCTAGGTTAGCAGTATCTATAAAAAATTTCATTTTTCGTTTCCTCCATTTACATTATTTTTTTACGACAGCATGTCCACCAAATTCATTTCGTAATGCAGCTACTACTTTACCATTAAAGGTATCATTTTCTAATGAGCGATAGCGCATTAATAGTGACATCGCAATAACTGGAGTAGCTGTTTGTAGGTCTAACGCAGTTTCAACTGTCCATTTCCCTTCACCCGAAGAGTGCATGATTCCTTGAATTTCATCCAATTTTGCATCCTTTGAAAAGGCATTCTCTGTTAATTCCATGAGCCAAGAACGAATCACGGAACCATTATTCCATACTCTTGCTACTTTTTCATAATCGTAATCAAATTCACTTTTCTCAAGTACTTCAAAACCTTCTCCGATTGCAGCCATCATTGCATACTCGATGCCATTATGAACCATCTTTAAGAAGTGCCCACTTCCTACTTTCCCTGCATACAAGAATCCATTTTCTACGGCTGTATCTTTGAAAATAGGTTCAACATGTTCCCACGCCTCAGGATCGCCGCCAATCATGTAGCAAGCACCATTTCGTGCCCCTTCCATTCCTCCTGAAGTACCCGCATCCATAAATCGTACGCCAATTTTCTTTAAATCATTATAGCGTTGGATGGATTCCTTATAGTGAGAATTTCCAGCTTCAATCACAATATCGTCTTTGTCTAAAAATGGTGCAATTTCATCAATAACGGAATCCACAACAGAATGGGGAACCATAATCCAAACGATTCTTGGCTTCTCTAAAGACTCAACCAGTTCTTTATAGCTTGCTACCCCAGAAGCTCCATATTTCTTCATTTCATCAACGGCACTTGGGTTCACGTCATATGCGACTACCTCGTGTTTGTTGTCGATAAGGTTTTGTCCTAAGTTTAAGCCCATTTTTCCTAATCCTACTAATCCGACCTTCATGTTGTATTCCTCCAGTAGTTTTGTATTTTTTAGTTTAAAAGATTTTTAGCTATTTTTACTAGGTTGTCTGTAGTAAAACCAAACTGTTTCATAACCGCGGGACCTGTTCCCGAAGCACCGAATGTTTCAATCGATACTATTCTTCCTTCCATTCCAACAAATCGTTCCCAGCCCATTGAAATTCCAGCTTCGATTGCAATTCGTTTTGAAATGGAAGATGGTAAAATAGATTCTTTATAATCAGTTGATTGTTTTTCAAATAGCTCCCAACTTGGCATTGCTACTACTCGAACTGATCTATTTTCTTTTTCAAGCTCTTCTTTTGCACTCACGGCTAACGACACTTCAGAACCTGTTGCAATAAGAACCACTTCTGGTGCAGAATTTGTTTCAGTGAGAACATAAGCCCCTTTTGAAACATTTTCTAGATTTGCTCTTGTTTCGTTATAAACCGGTAAATTTTGACGGCTTAAAATTAATGCAACTGGGCCATCTGTTTGTTGAAGTGCGTATGCCCAAGCACTTGCTGTTTCATTTGCATCTGTTGGTCTTATGACCGTAAGCCCAGGTATTGAACGAAGTGCTGCTAAATGTTCAACTGGCTCATGTGTAGGACCATCTTCACCTACTGCAATTGAATCATGTGTAAATACATAGGTGACTGGAAGCTTTGATAGTGCTGCCAGACGGATAGACGGACGAAGATAATCATTAAATACAAAGAATGTACTTACAAAAGGCTTCACTCCACCGTGATAGGCCATACCGTTTGCAGCTGCACCCATCGCATGCTCTCTTACACCAAAATACACATTTCTAGCACCATAGGATTCTACAGCAAACATTTGTTCTCCTTTAATGTCTGTCATCGTAGATCCAGACAGGTCTGCGCTTCCTCCAAAAATGGCAGGAACTGATTTAACGTAATGGTTGATAGCTTCCCCACTTGCAACACGTGTGGAAACACCTTTTCCTGTTTCAAAGGTTAAAATGTCGTTTGCATCAATTAGAACTTTTCCTTGAATTGCATTGGTTAGTTGATCTGCTAATTCTGGGTAGTCTTGTTGATATGAACGGAATAAACTATTCCATTGTTCTTCAACATCCACCCCCTTACTCTTTAGATCATTGAAGTGAGCTTTCACTTCCTCTGGAACAAAGAAATCCTCTTCATAATCCCAGCCGTAAGCTTGCTTCGTTGCCTTTCCTTCCTCAAGTCCTAGCGGAGCGCCATGTGCTTTATTTGTACCCGCTACTTTTGGACTTCCATACCCAATAATGGTTCTGACCTCAATAACGCTTGGTTGATGAGGATTTTGTTTCGCTAACTCAATTGCCTTTGAAATCTCTTCTAAATCATTTCCATCTTCTACTCTTGCATAATGCCAATTAGCAGATTCTGCTCTTTTCTTGATATCTTCCGAAAAAGATACATTTAAGTCACCATCAAGGGAAATATCATTGGAATCATACAGGGCGATTAATTTACCTAGTTTCATATGACCAGCCATTGACATTGCCTCATAGGAGATACCCTCCATAAGGTCACCGTCTCCTACCAAAGCATACGTATAATGATCAATGACAGGGTAGTTCTTCTTATTAAATTTTGCGGCGAGATGTGCTTCTGCCATTGCCATTCCAACAGCATTGGCAATCCCTTGGCCTAATGGTCCAGTTGTTGCCTCCACACCAGATGTATGACCAAATTCAGGATGTCCAGGCGTCCTGCTATTTAATTTCCTGAAGTTCTTTAAATCGTTAATTGTGACGTCATATCCAGCTAAATGAAGTAGGCTGTATAACAAGCTAGATCCGTGTCCAGCTGATAAAACAAATCGGTCACGATTAAACCATTTTGGATTTTCAGGGTTATGATTCATATGTTTTGACCATAATGCATAAGCCATCGGTGCGGCGCCCATTGGTAATCCCGGATGGCCGGAATTGGCTGCGTTGATGGCATCAATTGATAAAGTTCGTATCGTTGTAACGGCTAGGTTTTCAATATTTTGTGTCATGATGTTCCTCCTGAATGTTCTTATTTCATTCCTACTAATTCTTTGTCTACTTGATTTTGGGTTCTTTCATCTAACCACCATTTAAATCCATTCTCTTCTAATAATGAATCAGATGCCTTTGGACCATTTGAACCAGACTCATATTCGTGTACCGGAACAATGTCTCCTTCAAACGCATCAAGAATAGGTTGTACCCACTCCCATGACAACTCAACTTCCTTCCAATGTGCAAAGAATGTTGAATCACCAATGAAAGCATCGTGAATGATTCTTTCGTAAGCTTCTGGTGCCCCTTTTCCTGTACCTTCATGCGAAATGTTCATTCTAACAGGCTCAATATTCCCATTGTTTGTTGGGTTTTTACTATTTAATTGGAAAGTAATATTTTCATCTGGACCTATTTCAACTATTAATAAATTAGGCTCAATTACTTGATTCGTATTTTCATAAGGTGAATTCATTGTATTTTTAAATTCAATGACAATACGAGTTGATTTTTCCTTCATTCTTTTTCCAGTCCGTATATAAAATGGGACGCCTTTCCAGAATTGATTATCGATCCATATACGAGCTGCAATAAATGTATCTGTTTTGGAAGAAGGATTTACTCCTGGCTCCTCTTTATATCCTAGAACCTGGTTACCATTACTCTCCCCTGAGCCATATTGCCCACGAATGATATTCAAATGAACATCTTCTTTATTCATTGGGCGGATAGCTTCCATTACCCTACGCTTTTCATTGCGGATTTCAGTCGCATTCATCTTTTTAGGCAAGGACATGGCGGTCATCATTAACATTTGAAGCATATGATTCTGAACCATATCACGTATAGCACCGGCCTGATCGTAATAGCCTGCTCTTGTCTCTACACCCACTGTTTCACTCGCTGTAATTTGGACATTCGCAATGTGATCCTTGTTCCAAATGGATTGTAAGATGGGATTTGCAAATTCTAAGGTCTCAAGGTTTTGAACCATTGATTTCCCTAGGTAATGATCAATTCGATAAATCTCTTCCTCTTCAAAAGCACCGCTGAGCTTTTTATTTAATTCACGAGCTGACTCGAGGTCATGACCAAATGGTTTTTCAATCATTAATCGTTTCCAGCCAGTGGTATTTCCAAGTCCACTTTCCTTGATATTTAAAGCAATCACATCGAAAAATTCTGGAGCGACTGAAAGATAAAACACTCGATTTTCCTTGATTTGTAGTTCTGCTTCTCGTTGCTTAACCATTTCGAGTAATGGTTTATATCCTTCTTTATTGGTCACATCAAGGGACTTATAGCGAAACATATCTAGAAAATCTTCCATTTCATCAGAGGCATGTTCAAGACGGCGTGAGAAAGAAAAAATTGAATCTTTCACTCGTTCTTGAAAGTCCTTTTGGGAGAGCTCAGCTCTTCCAAGTCCAATTATTGATATAGGCTTTGGTAATTTTTTATCAACATACAGGTTGTATAGCGCAGGAAAAATCTTTCTTTTTGCTAAATCACCTGTTGAGCCAAATAATACAAAAGTCATTGATTCCAATTTAAGTCCTCCATTTGCTATCTTCTAGTTGTAAATCTCTTACCCTTGTCTAACTACAATAGAGTTATCCTTATCCCTATCCAAGGTAATGTATATATCAGTCATTCCAAGAAACAGCCCATTCTCGATAACGCCAGGTACTAAATTAAGCTCTCTTTCCAATTCTTTAAGATTCGTCCTATCTGTAAAACGACAATCAAGAATGTAGTTACCATTATCCGTACGAAATGGATTTCCATGAGCTTGTCTTAAATGGGGTGAAAGCCCGAGCTCTTGAATCTTTTTCTTTGTCATTTCAACGCCGAAGGGTAACACTTCGACTGGTAATGGGAAAGATCCCAATTTTGAAACGTTTTTATCTGGGTCAGCGACTACGATAAATGTTTTAGCTGCATTCGCGATTATTTTTTCTCGTAAAAGTGCACCACCGCCACCTTTAATGAGATTTAGATTAGGATCTACTTCATCGGCTCCATCAATTGCGACATCAATCTGTTCGACTTCATCAAAAGAAATAAGTGGAATTCCTACTTCATTAGCCAACTTTTCTGTTTCTTTTGAAGTAGGGATCCCTTTAATAGAAAGCCCTTTTTGAACTAATTCTCCAAGTTTCGTAATGGTATAAAAGACTGTGGAACCAGTACCCAGCCCAACTACCATCCCATCTTTTATATAATCTATAGCTTTTTCTCCAACTTCTTTTTTCTCGTTCAAGGGATTCAAACTCCTTTCAAAAAAAACGGAGATTATTTTGACCATTGTTTCATAATTTGTTCTTGTGCAATACAGTAAATATCGCTTTGTGGTGTGCCCCTTTTAACAATGACATTTGTTCGATAGTTCTTTCCTTTATATTCAAGGGTCAAAGTTACTTCAACCATATGTTTCACTCCTAACCGTAAAATATTTCGTAATTTATATAAATACTTTTTTATATTAGGTAACTTTTAATAACCTAATGAACTTTATGTAACCATAATACTCCTCAATTTTGTAAAGGTCAAGAAAAATATCTCGAATTCAAGATACTTCATTAAAAATATTTTTGTAGAATACTAAGATATAAAAAAAACCTCACCAATATCACAGCTTTGATTTAATCCGAATACTTTAAAATTTAATATTGTAAAATCTGTACCAAAATTATTAAAAGGAATTAAAAAAGCAGCAGTTATCCTTAAAAGGGATAACCGCTGCCTATATTTTTCATGTTCAAAAATAATTAGTTTTGATGTCTTCTTATTAATTCAATAAAGCTATTAACGAAGGTTTGTAAGAATTGAGTAGTATCTTCATTCATTTTGCCATTTTCATCAAATATTTGCGCAGAATTTGCTAGGTATGCTTCTGGTTGTTGTAAGGTTGGCATATTTAAAAATACAAGGGATTGACGTAAATGGTGGTTTGCACCAAACCCACTTAAATTCCCAACAGATTGGCTAATTATTGCTGCAGGTTTACCATTCCATGAACTTTGCCCATATGGACGTGAACCAACATCTAACGCATTTTTCAATGCACCAGTTATTGAACGATTATACTCAGGCGTTACAAATAGTACCGCATCACTCTCTTTAATTGCGTTTCGGAATGCAGTATATTCTGCAGGAACATTGCTTTGTGTATCGATATCTTCATTGTACAAAGGAAGATTACCGATTTCTACGAATTGTGTTTCGAATCCTTCAGGAAATAATCCTCCTACACTTTTAGCAATTTTTGTTGAAATTGATTCTTGTCTTAAACTACCACTAATTAGTGCTACTTTTACCATGTTTTTTACCACCTATCTTTGTTTTATTGAATCCAGGAAATCTTTTCATTTCCTCTGTTACTATTTCTTCCATTCATCAGTTTATACACATTACAAAATATGATTAGTTAGTAAATGGATAAACTGTTTTATGGTCTGCAATAATCGTAATTATGCCCTTTTCTTTGTCAAATTCAACATTTGCATCTGATGTATAATACCAAGTCTTTTGGTTTTTCTCCACATCAAATAGATTCAATTCCTCTTTAAATTTGATGATCTTATTGGCAGCATCTTCAGAAGTTTTGATCGAAACAACCCACTTATCTTGTTCTGGAAAAACCTCATATTCTTCCGTTTGATAAAAGAGTCGGCTTCCAATCGAATGACGAATCAATAACATATTAGACACCACCCAAATCAATCAATAAAAAGAAGGTTTCTTTTGTCGATTTTAAAGTAAGTTCATTTAGTTCTGTTATACGTGCACTGTCTCTTTTTCTAACAACAACATCATTGTTTAAAACAAGCTCTCCATCAATCACAAAAACATACATCTTTCTATCTTGTTCTTGTTGATGGAAGATCTCTTTTCCTGCATCTAATTTGGATAAATATAATGTAACATCACTATGAATTTTCGCAGCCCCGTTAATTTGGTTTGAAGAAACGATTGGTAACAACTTATTCCTCATTGAATCGGTATTGTAAGAAATATCCTCATAGGAAGGAGGTAATTGCTTTTTGGCAGGTTTAAACCAAAGCTGTAAAAAGCTTGCTTCGTCTTCTGAAGAAGCATTCATTTCTGAATGGAGTAAACCTGTTCCAGCCGTCATACGCTGAACATTTCCAAATTGTAAATTCCCACTATTTCCGAGACTATCCTCATGTTTTAGTTGCCCATCCAATACTATCGATACAATTTCCGCTTCCCTATGGGGATGAATTCCAAATCCTTTTCCCGCTTGGACCGTATCATCATTAAAAACACGAAGTGGACCGAATTGGATATTTTCTTCATCATAGTATTCACCAAATGAAAAACTAAGATTGCTCTCTAACCAATCATTTTTTACAGAGTAACGTGATTCCGCTGGATATCTTTGAATCATTTATCTCACCCCTAAACATCTTGAATTCGAGATAAATATATATTAAAAAGCCCAAACTGTCAATTTTCTTAACCTCTAACAAGCCACTATTAGTAACCTAAGATACTTTTATGTGACAAATGATAGCCCTGAAATTATTTATAGCCAAGAAAAGCTCCTCAAACTAATAATATTTTCTCAAAAAACTCTAACCGTTTAAATAGTGAGAGTTTTCCCAATTACTTTGATCATAGTATTTACAGTATTTATAAAATATATTTATCTATTTCTTTCACAAGATTAACGAGATTTGGTTTACTTACCTGAGAGTTTGCACCGACCTTCTCTCCCTTATGATACAGGTCATCCGTAATAAGGGAGGAGAAAATGATAACAGGAATACCCTTTAAACGGGAATTATTCTTCACTCGATTGGTGAGATGATGCCCATCCATTTGTGGCATTTCAATATCTGTAAGAATTAACTGCACACTGTCTTCTGGATCAGTGGATCCATCTTCTGAAAGTGAGGATAGATAATCCCACGCTTCTTTCCCATTTTGATAGAACGCAACATTTTCGTAGCCAGCTTCACGTAATGTGTCTTTCAATAAAGCTCGCAATACACCAGAATCTTCTACAACTACAATATGTTTCATCGAGCGTTCACGTATTCCTAGTGTTCTGATACTTTCTACATCTCCTCCAATTTGGGGATTGATTTCGACAATAATTTTTTCAAGATCCAGTAAGATTGATATGGTATTGTTATCAAGCTTTATTATTCCCGTTGCATATGGTTGTTTACCTACTGTAATCTCATTTGGTTTTTCAATTTGTTCCCAAGAAATACGACTAATACGATTTATATCATGTACACGGAATGCAACCTTAATCTGGTTTAATTCAGCAATTATAAATTTATCATTTTGAGGTTGTTCTGACGGAGCAACGTTAAGTATGCTAGCCAGGTTAACGACTGGGATTATATCCCCCCGCAAACTGGTAATGCCTTCAACCGATTGGTGGGAATTAGGAATCACCGTAATGGGCTTCGGTGTTATAATTTCCCTTGTCTTTAGGACATTAATAGCATAACATCCATCCCCAACCTCAAACAAAATAATTTCTAGTTCATTCGTTCCACTTTTTAATAAAATACTCTCATTATACCCATCCATTGCGTAATGCCTCCATCACTTTACTTCTAGTACACCACAAACCTATGGATCCGAGTTCACTAGTCTAACTGCTGAATTAATGTTAATAATCGATTAGACATGCCGTGGATATTCTCTGTTGTATTGTTTATATCTTCGGTTACAGCCGCCTGTGATTGAATTTTATCACTCATATTATTGATACTAATGACGATGCTCTGTACAGAAGAATTTATATCTTCAATGATTTTCTCAATTTGCTCGACTGCTTCTTGAGTACTAGATGATAGTTTTTGAACTTCTGCAGCAACCACACTGAACCCTTTTCCATGTTCACCTGCACGCGCAGCCTCAATAGAAGCATTCAATCCAAGTAAGCGAGTTTGACTTGAGATTTTTTTGATTAATTCTGTTATAGATTTTGTTAATGCAATGCATTCCTTTGCTTGGTCTGCGGCACCTGATGTGACTTCATGTTCATGTGCTATTTCTGTTGCCTGGTTTGTAATGTCATTAATATTTCCGGCAAGTTCCTTTAAGGAATGTGTAAACTCATTCATTTCATTCCCAATGGTCTCGTCATAAGCTTTCCGTTCAATTTCATGATTAATATCGCGTAAAACCCCTGAAACTAGAACTGGCTTTCCACTATTGTCCCGTACTGTTTTTACTAACATGTTAAACCATCTATTTTCTCCATTTTTTGTCTTCATCTGGAATTTCATATTGAAATCCGCTTGATTCTGGTCATGGAACAGATAAGATTGAAAGCTACTTCTTACATGTTCTCTATTTTCCTTCAATACCATTTGCAACCAAGTTTCCATTTCAGGTTTAAATTCATTTTCTTCATATCCAAGTAATTGTCTAAATTGTGGGGAATACCAAACTTCATTATTTTTCAAATCCATTCCCCATGCCCCTTCTATTGTTGTAACACTATAGCTTAGTGATTTTTCAATTAGTTCCAGGTGGGATAATAAGGTTTGGATTTTTAATGAGTTTAGTTTATTTTCATGGATGTTTATTATTGTACCGACATTTCGGTATGGAACGCCAAATTCATCTCGTAATGTTTCTGATTTGGCATGGTACCACTCAATTGAACCATCCTTCTTAATGCTTTTAAACTCAATATCATAAGGTTTTCTTGTCTCGCTTGAATAATGTTCTTCAAAAGCCTTTGTAACTTTGTCCACTTCATCTGGTGCAATGGTGTTTAACCAACTTTCAAATACATTCGGGAAATCCTCTTCATCCTTATACCCCAATGATGCTCGAAAATTTTGATCATACACGTTTCCTGCCGGAATGCCATCATTTATTTCCAAATCCCATGTTCCGATTCCGTTTAATTCTGTGACGATTCGATGTTTCACGGATAGATTTTCATATTTCGTTTGTAAAACGTCTATATAATCATTTATGGATTCGACTAGATCCTGTAGCTCGTTATCATCTGTCTGAATCGAAATCTGGTAAGACGAAAGATCCTCCTTTAGAGATGCTTCCTTTTTTTGCTGAATTTCATTTTTGATGTTTTTAATCGTATTATTTCTTCTTTGCTTAAACAATTGAATTAGGCCTCCTTTGACCAATAAAAACAATAAGAGCTCTCGATTTTTAAAAAAATATCTCGAATTCAAGATAATAGTAGGGCACAATCTTTCATGTGTCAATATTTATTTATATATCCCGCTCCGTTTCCTAGATCTACTTTAATAACGGTTACAGCATATCCTATTTTTCACTGTTTTTATTATCATAGGCTGATATATTCCAAGCTCTATAAAACGAAAATATCGAGCCAGTTGGCTCGATATTTTATATTTCAATTTGTTTAATTATTTTCGCAGGATTACCGCCCACTACGACATTATTTGGTACATCCTTAGTAACAACTGCACCCGATGCAATAATAACATTGTCTCCAACAGTTACTCCTGGGTTTATTATTGCACTTCCTCCAATCCATACATTGTTTCCAAACGTAATCGGTTTTGCATATTCTTTGCCAGAATTACGTTCGATTGGGTTAATTGGGTGTGTTGCAGTATAGATTTGTACTCCAGGCCCAAGCATACAGTTATCCCCAAAACGCACTTCACAAACATCCAAAACGGTACAATCGAAATTCGCAAAAAAGTTTTCTCCTACATGAGTGTTATACCCATAATCAAAACGTATATTTGGCTCCATATATACGTTTTCTCCAGTTGATCCAAGTAAATCCTTTAACAAATTGGTCCGTTTTTCTCCTTCATTCTCCAAAGTTTGATTAAATATTCTAACCTTACGTCTCGCTTCTTCACGTTCCTTTAGTAAAATGGGGTCTGCAGGATCGTACATTTCTCCTGCTAACATTTTTTCTTTTTCAGTCTTCATTTTAAAAAGCTCCTTTACAATAGCAATTACATTATTTTTGAAGTTGTATCGTCAGTCTTTACAAGAATCTTCTGTTTCAGTAGGTTATTTAATTTTTCCGAACTTAGTAGCATGGCAGAAACGAAAATTACGATACAAATAGGGAAGATGCCAATTGTTAAGTAAGACGCCATAAAACCAAGGAGCGGCGGCATGAATGTAGTGCCAGTATAAGCAACCGCCATTTGATAGCCCATTATTGTCTGAGAATGTCTTTTTCCAAAACGAGCAGGTGTTTCATGCAACATACACGGAAATATCGGTGCCAATCCGAGTCCAACAATAATAAAACCTATTAATGAAAAAATGGACGGCAATGGTAAAAATAGAATAACGGCACCAGTTGCAGCGATTATTTGTCCCGTCCGAATAAGAGTACGATTTGTCATTTTAAAGGTTATAAATCCTGTTATAAATCTACCAATTGTGATTCCTCCATAATAAAAGGATACCCACCCGGCAGCAGTTGCTGCACTTAACCCTTTGACATTCACCAAGAAACTGCTTCCCCAAAGACCCACTGTTGCCTCAATCGCACAATAAAATAAGAAGGAGGAAAGAGCCAGTTTAACCCCTTTAATTTGTAAAGGTTTTACATCTTTGGCATCTTCATCAATAGATGCATCTTTCTTAGCTTCCTGATCTTTATTAAAGGTATTTTTATTCACCTTATTCCATAAAGGCAAAGTGAACAGAAGGATGATAACTAACGCAAATTGAATGCTAGAAATAACAAAATAGCCATTTCTCCAGGAGTTTTCCTCTAAAATAAACTGAGCCATTATGATTGGACCTAGAGTAGCCCCAACTCCCCAAAAACAATGTAACCAACTCATATGGTATGCCTTATAATGGGTAGCCACATAATCGTTTAATCCTGCGTCAACAGCCCCCGCTCCTAATCCTAGGGGAACAGCACATACAATTAACCAACC
The DNA here is from genome assembly GCF_036965165.1 of Bacillus sp. JJ1521. Lineage (NCBI taxonomy): Bacteria > Bacillati > Bacillota > Bacilli > Caryophanales > Bacillaceae > Bacillus > Bacillus sp. JJ1521. Next base: position 37,386 of record NZ_JBALOX010000072.1, read on the forward strand.
AACCGATGGAGCAAAATGAAATCCTAGCAAAGCAACAGCAGTCATTAAGACACTGACAAATGTAACTTTCCCAGTCCCAAACCTTTTAAGTACCTTTCCACTAAGTAAACTGGAGATAATGGTGCCACCTGCAATCGTCATAAAAAGCAGACCAGCAGTCTCAAGTGGAACTCCAAAATCCGGTTGCATCACGGGCCAAGCCGCTCCTAACAATGAATCAGGTAAACCTAAGCTGATAAAAGCCAAATAAATGATTATTAAAAGGAATATCGTCATATTTATACCTCACATATTTAGTATTCAATTTTACTTGCTTGTTCCACTCATCATAAGATCAACTCCAAGAGACTGTAATCCATCTAAATAATCTTGTTTCCAATCACTTATTGTAAGTTCTGGAAGATGTTCTGAAGGGATGTATTTTGTGCTACCTAATGCAATTTTTGCTAATGTTGCTTTTTCAACCTCGGCTTTACAAAAAATAATGGTATGAGGATTGATGATGGCAACAAATGATGCTATTAATCTACTAAATGCATCAATCCTATTATCCTTATAAAGTTTCAAAGGTTCATTTTTATTTTCCAATGCCTGACCAAAGTTTCGTTCATCATACTGAGGGACGAAAGAAATCTCTCCTGAAAAATTCGTGCTGCCCCTTACAACCAAGCCATTTACCATTATTCCAGCACCAGGACCATTTTGACCGGAATATAGGTAGACTAGTGATTTATTATGATTGGTTCCCAGGCTATGGTGATAACCAAGCACTGCCGCATTCATATCATTCTCGATTACAACAGGGACAGAGAAACGGTTTTCTATGAATCCTTTTAAGTCAAGGTTTTGAAAATGCTCATAACCAGGTATATAAAAAATCCGTCCATTTTCAACAGAACCAGGGACACCGATTGCAATGGAACTAATTTTGGGATATGATATCATCCATTTTTCAATATACTTTGTTAATTCATTAATACCATTATCTATTAATACACTTGGAGCTTTTCCTTGTTCCTTTATTTCTCCTACACAATTATAAATAATATAATGGGCCTCTTCCCTCTCTAAGAAAATAGCGAGGCCAAGCATATACTCAGGATTGTAAGAATATCTTTTTGCTCTTCTTCCACCACTCGATTCATCTAAACCAATAGAAGCAATTTCTCCCTCCTTCTCCATTTGTGCGAGAAACTTACTTATGGTTGGGAAACTAATTTCTAACTTATCGCTAAGTTCAACTTTTGTTGCACTTCCTAGTTCCAAAAGTGCTTTACGTATACCAGAAAGGATTACCTGCTTCATGGATTTTGGAGAAGCATTCACTAGAGTCACCACCTACAAAAATAGGCTTATTAAATCATTTTAATAAGTATGCATCAAAAGACTTATTAAACATCTTTAATAAGTATTGGTAATAATATACCATATGAAATTTATGTAAACAATGAAGATCTAGAAAAACTAAACATTAAGATTTCACACCCCGAATATAAGCCTAGGAGAAACTGTTTTGCAGTTTTCTCTCAGGCTTTTTGTAAAGTGGAAAGAGTCCATCGTAACTGCAGCACCTGATTGGATATTTAATTATCTATTTCCCTGTAAAGATAGCATTTGAATAATGGTCTTCATCACAGCGTCTTCCTCATTTGAGCGGGTAATAAAATTCGCAACATCTTTTAATTCTTGAACTGCATTTCGGACAGCAAAGCTATACGTAGCCCGAACCATAAGCTCTAAATCATTGTAACCATCTCCGAACGCCATTGTTTCTTCTGGGGTAACATTTAATACGCTCTGTAAATGTTCAACTGTCGTGCCTTTATGAACATTCGCATTCGCAATGTCAATCCATGCTGCTTCGGATGCGACGATATAAGCCGATTCGAAAAACTTGGACAACTTTTCCCTCGTTTCAAAACAACGAAGCAAAGGATCGTGTATTGTAATTTTTACAAAGTCATCTGTAATCTCTCTAAAATCAGAAACTTGTCTTACTTGAGCATAGGATCTTCTGACAATCGTTGCCTCTTCAGAGGTTAAATTCTCATTAATCACTGCACCACTTCTTGTACACGCAATTATGGTATGATCAAGGCTGATTTCTTCAAGCAACTGGATAATTTCCAGTCCTAATTTATTGCTAAGCAGAGATTCATAGACAAATTCTCCGTTATGTTTTATTCGAGTTGCACTATCACCCAGAATCCATAAATCATCTGCATCATCACCAAATAACTCTTCTACCCGTTCACATTGTTTGCCCGTAACAGGTGCGAAAACAACTCCTTTTTCTCTCATTAGCTGTTTTACATCCTTGTATAGTTCCCTGTTAAAATCACCATTATTATTCAAAAACGTTCCATCCATATCAGTTAAAACTAATTTAATCATTAAATTTCCTCCTACATTCAAAAATAATCTGCCTATTTTAATATGTCCTCAGTAACTAACCATCTCAAGCCAACTGTCATACTTTGTTGAAAATCTCGATCAAAATAGACGGTTGGGCTATTTGGTTGTCTCGAAAGATTCTTATTGGATTCAATTGCTTGTCTCATTATATTTACATCTACATTTTCAGAGGAAATTACGAAAATACTTGGAGCGATGACAGCATTATAGATAGCCATAATTTCTGAAAGATTCCTTGCTAATTCTATTCCTGTATCTGGAGCAGCCTTATCCATGAGTATCGGTAGATATTTTGCTTCTCCTGCTAACCCTTTTTGTCCTTCTATAAGTGCGCCATTTGAAAATATCGTTATTCCTGGCATGCTTTTTTCTGGATAAAAGATTCCTACAACACTTTCATTTATAAGCAGATTATTTTCAACACAAAATCCAACAGTCATTATATATGCGTCATTCTGAATCTCTATCGGAATATCGGTAATTTTTTTAAGCTCTTGTTCAATATTCCAACCATCAAAAACATTCCCCCAACTTGAGGTAATGACACCTTCAAAGATTTTCCCTGGTATCGCAAGTCCTATTCTCTCAACTTCATATTCTGCATGCATATATTTTTCAATGATCGTCAAAAGGGCATTAATGTTGATTTCTGGAAAATCGAACACTTCCGAAACTTTCTGGGCGCCCTCCATATTTACGATTTTCGCAATAATTTCTAGTTTCCTTTTTCTCTCGGGGCTCTTTTTTTCTTGAATAGAGAGTAGAAGATAGAATGAACGATCATAATTAAAAATATATTCGACAGCTGGGCGTCCTGTCTTTTGTTGAATTAAAGGTCCTTCAAGAAAAATGTTTTCCTTCACTAATTCTTTAACTAATGAATTAATGGTGACTACACTAATACCAGTGTCTTTCGCCATTTCTGCTTTAGTGGCCTTTCTTTTACTAAAGAGCAACGCCCTCAATTTTTGCGAGTTTTTTCGTCTTATAAGATTACCTTCTTCACTCAACAAAAGAACCTCCAATATTAATTAAGTTACTTTATTAATGTCCTTTAATAAATGTAAATTACTTTTTAATAATTGTAAATAAGATTGCTATTTTGTAAAAAATAATTAAACTGATGGATGAGCTCCATCCCACACTACCATACGATAATGATCTGGATCCGTGTCCCCTTCAGTACTGATAATAAGAATTCTCGAATCTTCGTTCAGGTTCAATGTATTTTTCATATCATTAAACATTTTATTGTCAGATAATAGACTTACTAGTCCTATGGCGACGGCTGAACCAGATTCACCTGATACAATATGAGGGTCACCACCTAGTGGGTTTGCCAGAATTCGCATACCTCGTGAAGCCACGTAATCCGGGCAAGAAACAAAAGTTTCCGCATAATCTCTTAAAATATCCCAAGAAGCTTTACTTGGCTCTCCACATGCTAACCCTGCCATAATCGTATTCAAAGCACCCGTTACTGTATGAGGCTTTCCGTCGCCCACCTTCATAGATTTATATAGACAATTGGCTTTATCTGGTTCAACTATTACGGTAGTTGGACGTTCCTCTCCAAATCTCTCTACTAGATATCCGAGCATACTACCTGCGAAAGAACCAACTCCAGCTTGTAAAAATACATGTGTCGGTCGACCGTCACCTATTTCAGCAATCTGCTCTAATGCTTCATCTAAAATTGTTAAATACCCCTGCATAATCCTCACTGGAATCTCTTCATATCCATCCCATGCTGTATCCTGTACTAAGACCCAACCATTTTCTTTAGACTTTTGGCTTACCAACCTAACCGTATCATCATAATTTAAATCAGTGATATAGGCTTCTGCCCCTTCATTGCGAATGTTATTTAATCGTATTTCCGAAGAACCTTTTGGCATAAATACGACAGATCTTTGTCCTAGCTGGTTTGCAGCCCAAGCAATTCCTCTTCCATGATTTCCATCAGTTGCTGTTACAAAAGTAATATCGCCTAATTTCTCTTTCACTTCTTTACTTCTTAATTTTTCAAAAGAAAGCTCCGATATATCAACTTCTAATCGTTCTGCTAAATATTTACCTATAGCGTAGGAACCTCCTAATACTTTAAACGCATTAAGTCCAAATCGATATGATTCATCTTTAACCCAAATATTACTAACCCCAAATTCTTCAGATAACTTAGCTAAACTGTGAAGAGGAGTTACTTTATATTCTGGAAAGCTTCTGTGAAAGTTTCTTACCATTTCAACGATTTTACTATTCATAATTTCTACAGAAGCTTTCTTTGAATCTGTATTTCTTGTATTTTCATTTGCAATATATTGGATTTCCGTTAAATTAGTCATTTCTACTCTCCTAACATGTTTTATTCTAAGATTGCGATGACCCCTGCTTCTACACCTACTTCTTTTGGAAGGCTGGATACCACTACACAACTTCTAGCAGGGTAATTTTCTGTGTCTTCTCAAGGTTTATGCAACTTCAATTTAATATTAATATGAATATTTTGACTTTTCAATATTACTACTATTTATCCAGATATATATTAATTAAAAAATCAAAAATCCACTCTCGAAAATATTCGAAAGTGGATTTTCTATAATTCCCGGTCAATCCCTACATACAACAATTTTTGTATAGCAAAAAAAAATTCCATACTAGCTATTTCTTTTGCAAAGTCGTTTTCAACGCTCGGCCGACCGGCTTACCTTAATCCCGTCGGCCACCTTCAGCTCTGCTCCGTCAATTCCGTCCATGATATTTTCGACCAAGCTGATGTCCTTACCGGCATCAATCCTGATGCCGTTGGTGGTCTGTCGAATGACGTTCCTCTCAATCCTGATGCCTGATGGAATTCCTTTGCCCCGTCCGTCAGCCCCCCGATCCTCACTGAGCCGGATGGCCCAGAACCCGTCAGTCTCTCCAGTGATGTGGTTACGGTGCAACTTCGTGTTCGGCGCATTGCGGACTTCGATGCCGACCTTCGAACCCTCCCCGGCTGTGATCCTGTTGTCCTCGATGAGGGTACCAGGAGTTCCCAGGATGACGAGGACTCCTTGACGGTTTCCAATCAGGTCGTTGGAGTGGACCCAGTTTCCAGGGCCTGAGGCGTCGTGCTTGTTCTTGGAACCGCCGGAATTGCCCAGCGCGATACCAGCCCGCTGCCCGCCGATGACAGTGTTGTCCCGGATTTCGTTCAGGTATTCACCCTCACCGTGCAGATCAATGGCGTCGAGGTGGCTGCCGACAATGGTGTTCTCTGCCACTAGATTGTTGTGCGTGGGGAACTGTAGCAGAATGGCGTGCCGTAGATGCCTGCCATCAAAGGTATTACCGATGACGACATTATGCCGGGAATCGTTCGCGGCATCCGGGTCGTGCTGGTCCGCTGAGCCCTCGATAGCGATGCCGTAGCCTTGTCCTCCGGGGCCAACGGCGGTTGCTTCACTAATATGGTTTCTAGTAAGGGTCACTTCACGGCTTGCCTTGACGGAGATCCCGTGGCGCTCGAACCTACGGATGCCCAAGTTCTCCACAAGTACCCGTGAGCTGGCCTGCCCTTCGTGAGCTCCGAGGTATATCCCGTACATCGGGCCGCCACCCGCGTTGCCGTCGTCGGGATCGTCACCGAGGGGACCCTCATAACGAGAGGTAATGGTGAAGTCAGCGACGATGACATCATGAACGCCGGAGCCGTGGATCACCTGGCTAACATCCTCGCCATCAAGAGAGGTTAGTAGCACGGTGCTCTCCTGGCCCTTGCCGCGCAGGTCAACACCGCTACGCAACACGATGTTCGCCGACTTATCATTCGGGTCAGTGGAGCGCAGGTCATACGTGCCGGCTGGCAACACGACCTCGTCTCCCGGTTTAGCAGCATTCAAAGCTGCACGGATAGCTGCCGCGTCGTCGTGTGAGTCCGGATCCGGATCTGCTCCGAAGTCCGTGACGTCCAGGGTCCTGCCAGTTGCCAGGTCCGGCGTCTGCACCTCAATCGGCGCGCCGGAGCGATCCACTAAGCCGGGGAGCTGCCAGTCGCCGTGCCCAGACGGGGCGGGTTCCACAGCGTCATCACGCTCGACTGACCTATCGGATTCCCCGACGGTGCATGCGGTTAAGAAGAATACAAGGCCAAGGGCAACCCACCACGAATGCGCTGGACCTCGTCGGATGTTCTGAACAGATTCCTTCATTAGACTTCTCACGTCCTTTCTACACTCTTTCCATCCCACTCGTCGGACATGGATGCATTTAGAGAAGCGGAAAGCCCGCGTGCATCGGCTTGATTCTCCGAGTACGCGGGCTCTACCTTCGGGATGCCTGAAGACCCCTACTGGGTCGCCGACGTCATCCCATGGCTAGGGCCTCCTAATTTTAGAGTTCCCCATGCCATTGCTGTTTATCATTGGCTATTGCCATCGTTGTTGCCTTGACCATTACCATTGTTATTGCCATTGCCTTTGTTGCCTTGGCCATTGCCATTGTTGTTACCTTTACCCTTGTTGTTGTCCTTTTTCTTATCATTGTCAAGTTTGAAGTTCAACGGAATTTCCTTTTCCAAAGGAGTGTCTGCAGAGGAACTACCGACATGCACGCGGTATTTTCCGTCTACAGTAGCCCACTTGCCGTCAGCCCAGTTTGCAAGGTTATCCGCCTCTTCCGGAACGAAATAGGAGAACGGGTGGTTAGAGTCTGCATGGTTAATACGTACTGTCACACGCTCGCTCTCACCAGGCTCAAGGTCAACCTTCTTGAAGTTAACAAGTCGCTTAGTCGGTTGCCCTGCCGCGTCTGGTAGAGTCAGATAGACTTGTGCAGCTTCTTTACCGGCAACGTTACCTGTGTTCGTGATCGTGAAGGACACGTCAAGACCGGACAACGAGCCGTTGTTGCCTTTGCCTTCACCACGGACTTGTTTAACTTTAAGATCGTCATACTCGAAAGTCGTGTACGACAAGCCAAACCCGAATGGGAAGACTGGCTTCACGTTATTTGCTTCGTACCAGCGGTAACCCATCTCAAGACCTTCAGTGTATTGAGCGATTAGCTGATCGGACTTACCATCACCGTAAGGGCCTGGGCCACCTACCTTACCTGTATCTTGACGAGTTCCAGGGTACTGTTTTTCAGTCGCGAATGCTGCTTCACGCTCAGTAGCTCCGAACGTCATTGGCAGCTTACCAGATGGATTAACCTTACCGTAGAGTAGGTTAGCAACGGCATTTCCATCCTCCATGCCTGGGTACCATGCTTGAAGAACTGCAGGTACCTTATCCAACCACGGCATAATTGACGTACCGGAAGTCTTCAATACCACCACAGTGTTCTCAGGGTTAGCTTCCATAACTGCGTCGATCACCGGCTCCTGCTCAGCCAAGCCTGTTTCGAGGTTCAATGCTGGGAATCCGAGTGTTTCACGGTCCACTGTCTCATGTGGGTTATCGCCGACCATGAGAAGCACGATATCAGATTCAGCAGCTAACTTAGCAGCAGCTTTCGGATCACTGCCATTGTTGTACGTCACTTTCGTGTTGTAGCCCAGCTCTTTAATAACATTCTCTAAGCCTTCTTGTGGTGTGACCGTATATGGAGTCACTACATAATCATTGTCGTCACGAACAGAACGTGGGGACATCTTTGCCGCACCAGCGAACGTCTCAATGCCGATCAACGCGATCGACTTTGGCTCACCGTCTAATGGCAGGAAGCCGTTGTCGTTCTTCAACAGCACGGAGCCTTCCTCGGCCATCTTCCTTGCGGTAGCGCCGTTAGCCATCGGATCGACGATTTCCGGCATAAATTTGTCGAAAGGCTCATCCATATGGCCAAACTCGATCATCTTGATGTAACGTGGACGAAGTAGATTGTCGATGTCGTCCTCAGTTACCGCTCCTGAGTCGAGAGCCTCTTGGATCTTCTCTTGTGTATAATACTGTGGTGCCCAGTCAAGCTCGACATTCATACCCGCTTTGATAGCAGCCACTGTGTCGTGAATCGCCCGACGGTCACTCATGACGTATCCGTCAAAGCCCCAGTTTTTCCGTAGGGCATCTTGTAGAAGTTCAGAACTGTCACATGCATAAGTACCGTTAACATCCGGGAATGAACACATCACGGAAGCTGGGTCAGCATCTCTGACGGTCATTTCGAATGGCAACATGTACAATTCGTTCATAGCTTGTGAAGGAACTTGGACACCCATTGTCCAACGCTCAGTTTCCTGTTCGTTTCCAGCCATGTGCTTGAGTTGTACCTGGACTCCCTGATCCTGGATACCCTTTGTTTGCTCGATTGCAAGGGTACCTGTCAAATAAGGGTCCTCACTAAAGTATTCATAGTTACGGCCACCGTACGGGTGACGGATGAGGTTCATACCTGGTCCGAGGAACACGTGATGCGCGAAAGCTCGTGTCTCCTCACCAAGGATTCGGCCAGCCTCATAGTTTAGCTCGCGGTCGAATGTCGCAGCCAAACCCGGGGTAGACGGAAGGCCAGTCGCCAATGGGTCATTGTGACACGATCCGCCCTTAACGCCCGTACCACCGTTGGTCATACGTACTGTAGGGATACCGAGTTCCTCGATCCCTTTGATTTGTCGGCCTGTGTCTTGAAACTCACACCCAGGAAGGGTACCTTGTGGTGCGAATTCGCCGTTCATATACTTACTAGTTCCGCCTCTTTTGATGACAACCGGATCACCTTTGTCATTCTCATTGAAGCGCGAGATAGCGATTTGCTGGATCTTCTGTTCCATCGTCATCGCATCGATAAGAAGCTCGGTGCGTTCCTCAGCAGAGAGCTGTGTGTTCATCCAGGGTTTGGTCCCTTCCGTTCCACCGTTCTCCGCATTAGCAGGAATTACTATAGAAGACATGTAGATCATTGCTGTCATAAAAATTAAAGTAATGCGTTTTATCATCTTATTTCTCCCTTACTATTTATTTATCTATTAGTATTTGAATAGTTCATTTGTTCATCTTAATCTCTCCTTTGCTGGTATACTAGTATATTAGTATAGAGAGAAACTATTACACTAGCATGAATGGCTAATTACAATTCAGCAACAAAAATCACGAGATTAGTAATGCTCCTAAAGTCCTGAGTGGTATTCAAATACTCTATAGGTCAATGATTGCAAAACGAACAAAAGTTTTAATGAGCATTATACTCCATTATTCTAAATATACTGAAATTAGTTAGAAGAATTTTTGCTACTATAATATTGGAAATCCAATCGAGCGTTATTTGTTTTAGTTGACTTCTCTTCAATAACATCCTCACCCTGTACATCATTATCTAATAACAGGAAATAAGAAAAGGGCATAATCCATTGGATTTGCCCCGAATGGTGTACTAATTTTTGATAAAAGGTTAATTGCGATATATATTGTTACGATATCCGATTTAATACTCCGTCTCGTTCGTTTTTAGTCCAATTTTATCTTTTTCAGTTATTGGTCTGATAATCTTGGATGGCACACCCGCCACTATAACATTAGCCGGTATATCCTTCGTCACAACACTCCCGGCTCCGATAATTGAATTTTCGCCAATAGTCACTCCAGGAACAATCGTTACAGAACCACCAATCCAAACGTTATCCCCAATAGTAATTGGTAAGGATCGCTCATAACCTGCTTTACGCTCAATTGCATCAATGGCATGATTTGGTGTATACAAACTAACATTCGGACCAATCCACACATTGTTTCCAATCGTAACCTTGGCACAATCTAGTATGGTACAATTTGTGTTCGTATAGAAATTATCCCCTACTGTAATGTTATAGCCATAATCACAATTAAATGGTGATTCAATCCATGCATTTTCACCCACGGAATGAAATAAGTTTTTGATGATTTGGTTTCTTTTGTTACGTTGCGATGGTCGAGTGTTATTAAATTCAAATAACAAATCTTTAGCTCTCTCCCTTTCCTCGGTTAACTCCTTGTCCCAACTTATGTAGTATTCTTGATTTAACAATTTATCTTTTTCGTTCATGATTAAAATTCCCCTTTAGGTTAATAATTGTTTGGATAAGCAGTCTTCATTCAATAGATTCCTGTAAGTTTTTTAGCATTCCTAACAAATCTTTGTATTTTTCCTTACCAATACCATTTTCCGCTTTTTCTTGTATTTGCAACCAAATAGGTGTTGTTTCCTCTAATTTAACAATGCCCAAGTCGGTTATCGAAATAGACTTTGTTCGTAAATCATTTTTATCTTTTATAATGTCAACATAGCCACTTTTCTTAAGGATATTTACATTACGAGTTATTGTAGTCTGATCAAGTAACATTATCTCGCCTAGCCTGCTAATGGAAATCTGCTTATGTCGGGCAATGTTTACTAGCATATAATATTGGGTAACTTTTAATCCGGTAGATTGCATTTGCTTTTCAAAACTTTGCGTAACTGTTCTTGCTGCTTTTCTAAGGTTCGCACAGGCACAAAATTGTATAATATAGTCCATCTCATTGGATTTGTCTTTCATAAGGTAAGGCTCCTTTCGAATCTAATCAAGCCCAGTTGGTAATTATTTCTTGACAGATAATATGGTTATTAATACCATTATATATGTATATACATGGATTATGAAGACGAGAATGAAAAACTGTTCTTTTTTATAATTCTACGCAATATATGTATATACATACAAATCAAGTAATTACATTCAAAAGTTTGTGTTCAATTAACTAAATTTAGGGAATCGGGGGGTTAATGATGGTTAAGCAAGAACTTTATCTTGATGATTTAAAGGTGGGTGATACTTTTATCAGTGAAAAGTATCATTTAAGTGCAGACAAAATAAAAGGATTTGCTCGTGAGTTTGATCCACAGGTTTTCCATTGTGATGAGAACTTAGCGAAAGATACCTTTTTCAAAGGATTAGCTGCTAGTGGTTGGCATACTGCATCGATTACGATGAAATTATTGACAGCTAGTCTGCCTTTTACTCATGGGGTAATTGGAGCTGGTGGAGAGATAACATGGCCACAGCCAACTCGCCCAAATGATATTTTATATGTCAAGAGCACTATAAAGGAGATCAAACCTTCCAAGTCAAAACCTAACCAAGCTCTTTTATTTGTTGAGAGTGAAACGTTAAATCAACACAATGAGGTTTGTCAAATTTTAAAGGCAAAACTCCTAAGCTTTCGAAAAAGTTAAAACAAAAAGCACTCCAAATTTTAGAGTGGGTATCAAAATTTGGAGTGCAGATCGGATCCTGAGAAAAAAATATTCTAAACTACCAATTATCACACAGTCTAGGGTTCGCTAACACTCGGTTCTGGATGGACAGAATCTATTTTTTACTAGATCTTCTTCTGAAAATCATTTTAAATCTGAAAGTTTGATACGGTATAACTTATCGTCATTTGCCTGTGGATATCCGCGCCCATCTGAATTATTACTAATAAAATAAAGATAATTATCCTCAATCCGTACATCTCGAATTCTGCCAAGGCCAGTTATTACTTCACGGTAATCACCTGTTTCAAGGTCGAATTCCAAAACCGCAGTTCCTCTTAATGCGGCAGCATACAATTTTCCATTATGATCGGCCATTCCAGACGGTGCCCATGTTGTTTCTTTACCAGAAGTGAATAGCGGTGAAATCATCCCATCTTGCTCTTCATCCCCTTCAATAATTGGCCATCCGTAATTTTTTCCAACTTCTATTCTATTTATCTCATCATTTGCACTGTTTCCGTGCTCACTAGCAAATAGTGTTCCATCAGGCAACCAAGTCATTCCTTGAGGATTACGATGTCCATAACTATAGACGTATGAATTCGAAAATGGGTTATCAGTTGGAATCGAACCATCTAGATTCATTCTTAAAATTTTTCCACCTAATGAATTGGGATCTTGTGCTATTTCAGGCTCTGAAGCATCACCCGCTGTTGCATAGAGTTTACTATCGGGTCCTATTTTAAGCCTTCCTCCATGATGGTAGTTGCCACTTGGGATTTTATCGAGAAGCAAATTCCCTTCCCTCCAAACATTGCCCTCTAAATGAAGTGATACAATGCGATTAAATTGTCCGGCACTATCTTCATACGTATAATAGGCATAAGCTAGATTCGATTCCTGAAAATCGGGAGAAAGCACAAATCCCAATAATCCTGCTTCTGAGGCTGTTGCAAGGTCTTTCTCAAGTTCTACACTTTGCCTCTCCATTTCTTCGTTTTCTATTTTCACAATGGACCCAATTCTTTCTGTTAGATAGAAAGTATTGTTCATTTTTTCAATTGACCAGGGAACATCGAGATTTTTCGCAATCACTTTTAATTCACCATTCTTTTGCTGACTTGGTGTAGTGTTTTGCTCGTTATTGTTATGTACTGCATCTTGTTGATTATTTGAAGAACATCCAACTAATAAGAAAATAAGCACCATATATATAGTCACAATTTTTTTCAACGCTAATCACACTCCTAAAAAAGGTGTCCCAAAAGCTAGCTTTTATGACACCTTCAATTTATTATTTTTAACATCGATTTACTACTTTTTCACAGAATAGCGAATCCATAATGTACCGTGTTCCAGTCTTAATGGATTCAAGTTGAAAAAATGGTGTAAACCCGTCCCCATTTGTATGGATATTTCAGTGGCCTATTTAAAAGATAAACCTAACAGTAGCCATACTTACAATTCCCACGATAACGGTAACGGACAAACTCTTTGTCCATATGGCCACAATCAATGTTGGTACAATTGCGGTAAGGGCTCTCCAGTCAATTGATAGAAATGATTCATCTTGGATGATAAAACTATCAACGATTAGTGCAGTAAAAATACAAACAGGAATAAATGAAAGCCATTTGATTACAATTTTCGGGAGCATAATATTTCGTATCACGATAAATGGAATGATCCTTGGAACAAAGGTTACAAGGGCACACCCTATAATGATTAATAATATGGTTAGATTAATACTCATTTGTCTTTTACCACTCCAATAGTTGCAACAATTACTGTTGTTAGAATAATGGCAATATAAGAAGGAACAAACATACATAGGACCACCATTAGGATCACGACATAAAGGATTAATGATAGATAAAACTTCAATTTACCCTTTTCAATATTTTGCAATTGCAAAACGAGCAATGCCAAAAACATAGCCGTTAACGAAAAATCCAAACCAAAAACTTCTGGATCAGAAATCCATTTTCCAAAGACGGCACCCAGTATGCAAGATAAAATCCAGAATATATAAGCTGTTACATTCAACCCATTCATCCATTTATCATTAATCGTTTCTTTTTTTGCAATTTTATTAATAGCAACGCCAAACGACTCATCTGTTACAAGAGCCCCAATCCCGACATTCATCATTAAAGGATATTGTGTAAAATGGGGAGCCAGTGTCATACTTAATAAGAAGTTCCTCAAATTCACAATGAAAGTTGTAAAAACAATGACTGAAATCGGACTGCCTGATACTAACAAGGCACAAATAATAAATTGAGATGCTCCTGCGTAAACTAAGGCCGATAAAAGACCAATTTCCAATATACTTAGATTAGACGCTGCTCCAACAATCCCCATGGCAATTCCAATACTAATGTAGCCAATTAAAGTTGGAACGCAATCTTTAACCCCTTGAGAAAATGTAGGGAGACTTTCTTCGAGATTTATTTCCCTCGCTAATTCACTCATCGTTGCACCACCTTTTTCGTACGCTATCTTAAACAAACGTCTGTTATGTTATTTAAATGTATGTTATTATGAATACAAAAAAGAGTCAAGGTGATTTTTATGGAATTCATTCAAGAGGTTATAGCGAATAATCTTGCCACAATAAGAAAGACGCGAGGATTGAGCCTAGATAACGTGTCAGAACTGACTGGAGTTAGTAAAGCGATGCTAGCCCAAATTGAAAATGGAAAGTCAAATCCAACAGTCACCACTCTTTGGAAAATTGCAAATGGACTACAAGTATCTTTTTCAGGTTTTTTAAAGGAAAATGATAAGCCACAAATTGAAAAAATTAATGTAAATGAACTTAATCCAGTCATTGATGATGATGGAAATTATTTTGTGTATTCTATCTTCCCATTTCATCCGGAAAAAAAGTTTGAAATTTTCACTGTAGACTTAAAACCTGGTTTTAGGCATGTAGCTGAAAAGCATACAGGTGAGGAATATGTATTAATGCAAAGAGGAACACTTACACTTGATATTCAAGGGGAGAAATTTGCACTAAATCCTAACGAAGCTATTAAATTTAGTGCAAATACGGAACACATTTATATCAACTCTTCAGAAGAACTGGCAAGATTCTACACTATTATATATTATCCCGATTAATATCTAGATCTATTTGTTATTTAAAGATACGCACCTTACATAAAAGGACTGGATCACTATTGAATCCAGCCCAAACTTGTACTGATTTTTCGGTAATCTATAGGTAATTATTGCTCTCATAAAAACACTAGTCCAAGACACTCTTTTTACTTCACTCGTGGAGCTGGACCACTGCTCACCTTGATCCCATCGGTCATCCTTAGCTCAGCTCCGTCGATGCCGTCGACGACGTTTTCGACCATGCTTAGGTCCTCCCCAGCATCAATCCTAATACCGTTGGTAGCTTGTCGAATGACGTTGCTCTCAAGCCTAATGCCTGAGGGGATTCCTTTGCCTCGCCCGTCAGCACCAAGGTCCTCACTGAGCCGGATGGCCCAGAACCATTTTCAGCTTTTTCAACTGTAATCTGATTAGTCCTACAGCGGTTTAAACTTGTAGGGCTATTTTTACGGATTTTCTCCTCTACAACTATGAAACTTATTTTACCGCATTACTTTAGAACTACTACTTTAGGTAGTTTTTTTATGAAGCGTAACTTTTTTAAGAAGGGAAATTCTTAGACATGTTATGATGGTATAAAATATATATGGTTTTAAACACCTATAAGTGCGTGTACAAAAACTGTGTCATTTTTACAGGATTTTTGAACAAGTACGATAAACGTAAGGGTGGGGAAAATTTGAATAATTTAGAGGAAATTATACAGGAAATAAAGGAATTTCCGCAAGCAGATCGTATATTGGCATTTCGAGAAGTTCAGGACTTACCGACAATCATGTATGACGGTGAACCAATCCACTTTATTACTGTAGGGACACAAAATGGAAATAAGGGATTGTTGATAGCGACAGATAATCGGGTTCTTTTTGTTTATACGGAGCATTACATAACTAGAGCCTTAAAAATTCCATACAAAGATATTGAACATATCTATAAGGATCAAAAGGATATCGAATCAACAATTGAGCTGTTTTTTACTGAGACAAAAGTTGTGATTAACAAGATACCTTCGCTAGATGTTCCATCCTTTGTAGATATTGTTGAGAATTATATAGAGGAAATATTCGTTCTTAATGACCGATTAGCTTCCTCAAATCTTAATAAATCTTATCCACGAAAAGAAAATCGTATTTTTAAGGTATTCGGTTACTTTGGAATCGTTGTTTTTGTTGTTATAGTAATTGGCATTGGTATAAATATTTATGACCACTATGTTGGAACCGAAAAGCTTGGCACGGAAGATAGTAGTACAATAGCGGAAACCGAATATGAAGTAGTTGAAGTAAACCACAATCCCCCTGAGTATGCTTTATCAGTTGAGGATGCTGAAACAGAATATGGGCTTGAAATTTCAGAACTTGAGAAAACAAATGATGAATATTACGAATACATAACTGGTACCATTATAAATAATTCAGACCTAGAATATTCATCTATTTATGTTGATATTCAGCTGTTTGATAAAGACGGTCATGTAATTGATTCTACAATTGATAGCTTGGAAAAATTCAAGCCTGGCCAGACTTGGTCCTTCAAGACGGAATACTATAACAAGTACGCCGTTGACTTCAAAATTTCAGGTATTACCGTGTTTGAATTAAAATGAAAAATGTAAAAAATATGTTTAAATGATTAGGATAATACAAGATTGTAGGAGGGTGCTATGACGTTAAAATACAAGTGTTTAATTTTAGACCATGATGATACAGCAGTAAAAAGTACACCTGAAATACATTACCCTTCATTTATTGAAGCACTTGAAAATCTACGACCAAACGAGAGAACTATTTCTTTTAAAGAGTTTGTTGGATACTGTTTTAGTCCAGGTTTTTCTTCTTTATGTAAAAACATCATTAAATTTACAGACGAAGAACAACAATATCAACAAGAAGTCTGGAAAAAATATACCGAATCAACTGTACCGGACTTCTACGAACTGTTTGCAGAGACAATTCAAGAATATAAAAAACAAGGTGGAATTGTGACGGTTGTTTCTCATTCTGAGAGAAACCGAATTGAAAGAGATTATTCTATTCACTGTGGATTTGTGCCAGACGCAATCTTTGGATGGGAACTTCCTGAACATCAGAGAAAACCATATCCATATCCAATTAAAGAAATCTTAAAACGCTTTAATCTTCAAGAAAATCAAGCACTAATGTTAGATGACCTAAAGCCTGGATTGGAGATGGCAAGAAGTTGTAATGTAGATTTTGCTGCTGCTGGATGGTCTCACAGTATCCCCGAAATTAAAGAACAAATGAGATTAGAATCTAAATATTACTTTGAAACCGTAGAACAATTTAATCAATTTATATTTAAAAAAAATTGAGCAGTAAACAGACTAAATCACTATAGAAAAAACGAAGGCGTGCCGGAAAAGTACCGGAAAGCCTTCCGTTTTGGATCTAGCTACATTTCAATTCTAGTTTTATTTATTTCCCTCTGTTTATCCGCTTTTAAGCCGAACAAAACGCATAATATATTCACTCTTTGAATGATAAAGTGATACAAAAATAGAATGATTAAAAATGATATCGGTACTAAAAGCACTACTTTTACAGGTACTGCCCATTCCAAGTTATAGATAAAAAATCCTAGTATGATAATGACAGGTTGGTGAAGCACATAAAATGGCATGGATGCCTTGCTTGTATACTTTAATAGCTTATTAGAAAAGTTTAAGTATTTGTGACCTAGATAGAGAATAAAAAAGATTAAGTTCCACACTAAAATAACTCGAAGAATCATAAAAATAACCCAATTTATCGAGACATTCATCGGAAATCCACTGTACATTACCCAAGAGATATAACCAACTGAACTAAGTACACTTAAACACCCAGATAAAAATCCGACTTTACGTACATATTCCCTTAAAGATTCTCTCGAAAAAAAGTAGTATCCATAAACATATAATAGTAGATAAAAGATAATTCCCCAGCTTGCTAGATTCACAATCCCATTGACAGTTAAAGCTGCCACCGACAATGGGATTGGCAAGACAAGGTAATGGAAAAAT
The DNA here is from genome assembly GCF_036965165.1 of Bacillus sp. JJ1521. Lineage (NCBI taxonomy): Bacteria > Bacillati > Bacillota > Bacilli > Caryophanales > Bacillaceae > Bacillus > Bacillus sp. JJ1521. The sequence goes on from NZ_JBALOX010000072.1 coordinate 55,144, forward strand.
CCAAAGACCCTATTTTTGACATTTTGTCTTACTCTTATAAAAACGGGCAGTGTAACAGCTGAAAAAAGTAATAACATCAAAAGATACCAAAGATGATGTCCGAAAAATGCGAAGTTACCTTCTCCGCCCATTTCTAGATATAATCCATTAAAGTAATGGGGAAAGAACTCCAGAAATGAACCCTCAAATTGATTATTTGTTATTCTCTCAATATAAACTTGAGGTGGTGACAAAAGAAAGATTCCTAGAAGTAACGGTACACCAAGTCGTAAAAACCGTTCTTTCATAAAACGTTGAGAATCTCTTTTTTTCAAGGCGTGAAATGTACCAACTCCAGAAATAACAAAGAATATTGGCATGATCCAATTGCCCACCAAGAGTGAAAAGAACTCGATATATGTATGATTAATGATGTTGTTCTTAATGTGCCAATCGAAAGAGTTAAAAAACATAGAACAATGATATAGGAACACCATAAGCATAGCCAATACCTTTATCCAATCTAAATCATAATGCCTTACAAATTGGTTATTATTTTCCATAAATTCTCCCTTGAAATACTTTTTACTGGATTATGCCTTAGTTTAAATAATTTCATACACCTTCATTTGGTTTTATTATCCAACATATTAGTTAAAAAGAACATATAAATTTATCCTGTAGCGTAAGTAAAATCACAGAGTGATAGATATTTAACTGCTAAAAAGTCGGTATCTCCCCAAGTCTCACTCTCACTCCCCACAAACCCTTGTGGCCCTTCTTTGTCTCTACTTTCCTGTAAAGATAACATTTTAATAATGGTTTTCATGACAGCATCTTCAATACATCGTAAAGTCATCAAAAACGAACAAAAATGTAATCGATATATTAGACTCAAGTATTACTTGAGTTACAAATATTTATTTAATAGTTAAAATGAAATCAACTTAAAACAAGGGGTGATTATATTGTTTGATATGGAAAAAATAGGTGGACAATTTACACAGATGAATTGGGATTCCGCCAACGGCTTTATTTTCTACGGAAAAGGTGGGGAAAATATGGTGACATATCAGCAGACTGAGGTGGTACCACGAAGAATACCGCATAAACAACAACGATTGGATCACGATTGGGACCCCACTGAATTTCACACAAAAAAACCGAAGGTCTACCGGGAAAAGTACCGGAAAAACCTTCGGATTGCCTTAATTTTTTATAGAGACAACAATTGTTGCGTGATAAAAAAGTTGTTTACTGATAAACGTAATACACCATCTTACATCGCTTATAGAAAATTGTTTCGAAAAAGAAAGTTCTTTACTAACCGTAAGGGTTGTAATATTTGAACAAGACTTCATGGAAAAAAAGTTCTTTACTGGTTTCCTTGTTCAACTAACGCACCTGTTAGTTGAAGAACATTTCTATTAGTAAGGTATCTTTTTTGTTGTGCTAGTGCTTATTCAGACACTCAGTATCACCTTAATTTAAGTATTACTTTCCCTTTAGCTTTACCTGTCTCTGTATACGCTAACGCATGTTTAGTATCTTCAAAAGGAAACACTCGGTCAATTGTTGGTTTCACTGTTCCTACTTCTAAAAGTTCTGATAATATTTCTAGCTGTTGACCGCTATGTTTCATAAAAAGAAAGGTGTATTTTATATCATACTTTTTTTCCAATCCAGTTATTTTTGAACTGACTAATGAGAGAAGTGTTTTCTTAATTAGACCAAGTCCCATTTCTTTTGCGAAACGACCATTTGGAGTTCCAGCGATAGAAACAATTTCACCCCCTTTTTTTACTGTCAAAAATGACTTCTCTAATGTTTCACCTCCTACACTATCAATTACTGCATCATAATCTATTATGACGTCTTCGAAATTCACAGATTTATAATTAATGATTTTATCTGCTCCAAGTGATTTGGTTAATTCAGTTCCTTCGCTAGAAGTCGTTGCAACATACGCTCCCATTTCTTTTGCTAGTTGTATAGCAAAAGTTCCTACCCCGCCTGAACCAGCATGAATGAGAACTTTTTGACCGTTTTTCACACTTAATATATCATGAAGAGCTTGGTATGAAGTTAATCCAACTAAAGGGATAGAAGCTGCTTCTTCAAAACTAAGATTTTTAGGTTTTAAAGCAATATCCGCTTCATGAACAGATAAATATTCCGCAAATGTACCCATCTTTTCTGAACGAGGACGACCGTAAACTTCATCACCTACATTGAATTTGGTTACCCCTTTACCAACTTCGATAATGGTTCCACTAAAATCGTTACCTAACGTTAAAGGCATGTCGTATTGCAACAAAAGTTTTAATTCGCCCTTACGTATTTTTGTATCAAGGGGGTTTATACTCGCTGCATGTACTTCCACTAAAACCTCATTATCTCTTATTTTGGGCATTGGTCGTTCAATAAAAGTAGGATCTTTTTTATATCCTTCTATTACAAATGCTCTCAAGCCAAAACGCCTGCCTCTCTACATTAATTACTAGTGAATTCCTGATTTTATTGTAAAACAAGATATCCTGAACTTCATCATTCTCTTTTAACGCAAACATTATGAAACTCCCCCAAAACTTGAATAGATATGGGGGCGTTTCATTAATTGTTCCTGCTGTTTATATGCCAGTTATTGTTTCATGGAAGGATAATCGATATATCCTTCCGCACCGCCAGCATACATTGTATTTCGGTCAGGTTCGTTCAATGGTGCGCCAACTTTTAAACGTTCCACCAAATCAGGGTTTGAGATTAACCAAGTTCCTACGGTAACAACGTCAGCCAATTCACTATCTACGTCTACTCCTAAATGCTCTAAAGGTCGTCCTGGTCGGTTAATAAGAAGAGCTTGCGACCATAATTCGCGAATTTCCTGTACTAATGGTTCATTTCCAAAGTGCATGACATGAAGATAGGCAAGATTAAGCTTATCTAACTCCGCAATTAAATAACGATACATATCAATATTTGTTTCCCCTTCTTCTATCCCGTTCAATGTTCCTTGTGGGGAAAAACGAATACCTGTCCGTTCTGCACCTATTTCTTCAACTACTGCTTTAGCTACCTCAATCGCAAATCTCGAACGGTTTTCAATAGAACCACCATATGCATCTTGACGGTGATTTGCATTTTCGCTTAAGAACTGTTGAATAAGGTAACCGTTAGCACCATGAATTTCAACACCATCTGCTCCAGCTTCAATGGCTGAGCGTGCTGCTAAACGAAATTCATTAATGACTTCTTTAATTTCTCCTTCTGTTAACTCTCTCGGTGTAGGAATTTCTTTCATTCCTTCTGCCGTGAAGATTTCCACATTCGGTGCAATAGCTGATGGTGCAACAGCTTGACGGTGATGTGGTGTGTTGTCAGGATGAGAGACTCGTCCAACGTGCATCAGTTGAATAAACAGTTTACCGTCTTCACTATGAACTTTTGAAGTGATTTTCTTCCAACCATCAATGTGAGCTTTAGTATATATACCCGGTGTGTTTGTATAGCCTTGACCGTCGTCAGAAGGTTGAGTACCTTCACTGATAATTAAACCAACTGATGCTCGTTGACGGTAATATTCAACCGCTAAATCACTCGGTGTCCCGTCTTCTAAGGCACGACTTCTGGTCATAGGTGCCATACCTATTCTATTCTTTAAGTTGAAATTCCCAATACGTACTTCATCAAATAATTTACTCATTATCAAGCTCCTTTTTTTGTTTGCTTATTATAAATCTTATAGTGATGTGGCATCTAAAAATGAATTCACATTCTCAGCAAATAACTCTGGAAATTGGAATAAGTGTCCGTGACCAGAATCGGGATAAATGATCAACTGGGCATTTGGTAACTTCTCAGATAAGATAAAACTATTTTTTGTTGGTACCATCACATCTTCGATGCCATTCGTCACAAGTGCTGGGTGAGGGATATTTTTCAACCAGTCATAATCTTGATCAGGCTTCGGTTGTGCCCATTTTGCAACAGCGTTTAGTTGAGCAGCTTGAACTTGATCTGAACTTTCAAATTGTTTCTGACTCATAATTCGTCGCAGAGAATCCATCCCAGCAGATTTACTTGTTTCAGTTGATTTGTAGAAGAAGAACATGAAATCGTCTATGGCATTGTCTACATTTCCTCCATGTCGTTTCATTCTTTCAAAAATCACTGGTTCTGGATTTACCCCTGCATCTGGAGAAGAACCAGCAATTATAATTCGACGAATAAGGTCTCCTTCTTGTAAAGCTAATTCTTGTGCAACCATTCCACCGATTGAAAATCCTAAAAGATCAACTTTATTTAAATCCAGTGCTTTAATGAACGTTGCGGCATCCTGAGCCATTTCACTAATAGTTTCTGGTGTTTGCCCATTTGTTTCCCCCACACCTTTATTATCAAAAAGAATGACTGGTCGTTCTTTTGCGATTGGAGCAACCATATTCGGGTCCCAATTTTCCATTGTTCCTCTAAAATGCACTAAGAAAACAACAGGTGTACCTGTTTCAGCCCCAAATTTTCTGTAAGCAAAACGCGTACCATTCGCCTCTATAAATGTTGATTCTGTCGGTATTGTGAATTTTGACATATGAATTCTCCTTATTTTTTATTTTGTTTTATCAAATTAACATTTTGAGAACGACCGTTCTAGAATTAATAAAGAAAAAAGAAAGCGCTAATCTAACACTCTCAACATTAAATCAAGGATACTTTCTAATTCCTCTTTTGAATAGTTTGTTTTAACCATGACCCTTAAACCAACAAGGTTATTATGCAGAAATTGGGCAGTAATTTGAGGATTTAGCTCTTCATTCAACTCGCCTTTTTTTCGACCTTCTTCAAGCATTTGCTCGAACATAACCTCAGTATCTTTAAACATTTTTGTCACTATATGTCTAATATCTTGGTCTAGTAAGGATAGCTCTACAGCAGCATTTACTGATAGGCAGCCTGTTGGATAGACGTCTAATTCAGCTGATTGTATAACATAATTAAAAACATCCCGAACAGCTTTCTTTACTGTTGTAGAGTTACTGATAATTCCAGTATATGTTTCGATAACAAACGTTTCATAGTAATTTAAAGAAGCTAAGAACAGTGAGCGTTTATCCCCAAATGTATCATATATACTTCTACGATGAATACCCATATAATCAACCAAATCTTGCATTGATGTTTTTTCATATCCTTGCTTCCAGAATAGTTCCATCGCTTTTCTAAGGACGACTTTCTCATCAAATTCCCTATTTCTAGACATTTTACTTCCTTCTCCTTAATGAACAATTTCCTTTAATAACATTTTAGAACGACCATTCTATAATTAGAGTACACCATTTAAATTGATTAGTAAAGAATCAATTAGTTTACTTTTTATTTTGTATAACTGCTCCGTTAACGTAAAAAGAAATTATTCATAGTAACCAAAAAGTATCTGGTTACTTTTTCAGTTAACCTGCTGCGCTAGTTCATTAAAAAAAAGCTTTACTCCTTCTTGAAGTAAAGCACCCGTTCGTATTATAAGGTCAATCAGAAAAGAAAATTTTTCTGGTTGACCATTTTTTATATCGATATATGATAACCGTAGCCGGGGTAGAACGTAAGCACCCGTGGGACTTGATCCCGTCAACTAAACAGTTCGCCCCCTACTTGTAGAAACATGATTGAGGCTGGTTGGGACAATGATCTCGTATAACAAGCGAAGCTATGAAACTACATGGAGAGTTAGGGGTTACCGGTTAATAGAATTTCAGGAGGAGATAAATGATGAATCCAGTCATAGGCCTGGATGTGGCAAAAGGTGAAAGTCAGGTTCAAGCATTCTTGGATAAAAAGCAGCCATACAAAAAGAGTTTTAAAATAGCACATACTCTCGAAGGATTAAGTAATCTTCTAGATTTTATTAAAGAGGTTGAGGATGTATCAGGGGGACGACCTCCTATTGTATTAGAGTCCACTGGACATTATCACACACCGATTATGCAATATTTTGAGGACAGAGGATATTTATTGATTATCGTCAATCCTCTCATTTCATATCGGGCTAAGAGTTCTAGTTTACGCAAAGTAAAGACAGATATTGTTGATGCTCATCACCTCTGCGAGCTGTACTATAAAGAAGACTTGGAGCCTTATAGACAACGAGGAATCCAACTTTTAAACCTGCGTAATCTGACAAGGCAACATGAAAATATTACAGGCATGTTTGTACAAACTAAACTGCAATTTCAGGCAGTTCTAGATCAAGTATTTCCTCAATACTGTGGGGTCTTTGGGTCCTTATATTCAGATATTTCTTTACTAACGCTACAAGCATTTCCTACTTCAGAAGAAGTCTTGAAAGAAAGCAAAGAAACCATCGCTAACACAATAAAGGAGCTATGTAAAAGTCGTTCACAACAATGGGCAAACAATCAGGCAGAAAAACTAATGGCTGCCGCGGTTCAAAACCCGTTCCAGAAAACCTTATATCATAGCCTTTCTTTAAGCTTGGGTATGTATATTAATATGCTTCTCGAATACAAAAAGCATCTATCCAAGCTTGAAATTGAGATAGATGCTTTAGCGAAAAGTATTGAAGAATATAAAATTATCCAATCAATCCCTGGAATCGGCGAAAAAATCGCTGCCACGATTATTTCTGAGATTGGGGAAATTGATCGGTTTAATCACCCTAAAAAGTTAGTTGCATTTGCCGGAACTGATCCAAGTGTCTTTGAATCTGGTACATTTAAAGGTACTTTAAATCGCATTACCAAAAGAGGTTCTAGTAGACTTCGACATGCCCTGTATATGGCCGTTAAATGTGCCATTCGTGATTGCCGTAAACAGAAAACGACAGATGAAATCCTTCCTCGTAACAAGCGATTACGAGAGTTTTATGATAAGAAACGTGAAGAAGGAAAACCCTATAAAGTGGCTGTAATAGCATGTGCAAATAAACTCTTACACTGGATTTATG